>JAZRSP010000105.1:0-5782 GCA_045651565.1 Victivallaceae bacterium
AAAGGCGTGCAACGGAAAAACCGTTTCTTAAAACATTTATTAGTAAATCTCTGAAAAATAACTGTGCCTGCCTCCAAAACAAACACTCCGCCGACCAATATCAACAAAATTTCCTGACGGAGAATCACCGCAATTACACTTAATGCTCCGCCCAGAGGCAATGAACCTGTATCCCCCATAAACATCGATGCCGGATGACAATTATGCCACAAAAAGCCCACACATGCCCCAATAATGGCACCTCCGAAAATCAATGTTTCACCAACTCCGTCAATTAAGGGCAAATTCAAATATTCTGCCCAAATTCTATTGCCGGTTAAATAGGCAAAAATTGACATTGATAACATTGAGAAAATCATACAACCTGATGCCAAACCGTCTTTGCCGTCGGTTAAATTTACTGCGTGAGTGCAGCCGATGATCGCCAAAAGTGCGATGATGATTGACCACCAGCCTATATAGACCGGTTCTTTCACGAAAGGCACAACAATCTCCTGCATAAGTCCTTTGGTTGCAGGAATCAGGGTCAAAGCTCCGACCACGGACAACGCAATCGCAGAAGTGGTAATCCACTTCATTTTTTCGCTCAAACCGTCACGATTTTTTCGGTAAATTTTTTGATAATCATCCCAAAAGCCCACCAAAGCAAATTCAATTGTGGAGATAATCAGCACCATAGGAATCACATTAGTTAAATTTGACCACAATAACGCCGAAATAATCACCGCACTTATAACCAAAATCCCCCCCATTGAGGGAGTTTTTTCTTTTTCCTGGTCAATTTTGTCTGCATCGATAAGTCCGGCATAGCGGTCAAGCGCCTGTGCTTTCAAACTACGAAGTTTGCGTGCGGTATAGCCACCCAAAAGTACAACGATGACAAATGCGGTAAAAGCCGCTCCGCCAGCACGAAAAGTTAAGTATTCAAACAATCGTGCCGGCCCGAAACTATCTTGTAAATATGATAAAAAATAGAACATTTTCTTGCTGCTTTCCTATCTCATCAATATTTATCCGCCAATCTCTGCAATGCGGCGAACTGCTTGTCGCTCAAAACCTTACCGTCATTGAACTGCTTTGCAATAGATTGATAAAAAGCCTTGTCATCATAGGTGAAACGGCCTCGCTTAACTGGTTCTGCCCACATAGTTACCTGTCCGAGTTTACCGAGCAATAGTTTAATTTGCTCATCACGATTGATAGCTTCAACAGCACTATTTTCAACTGTTTTTTCTACGCTTTCCAAGCCGAGGAATGCGAAAACCTTTGCCTTGTCAAGTAACTCATCGGCGTATTTTTCAGCAATGCGTTTCAGCACAGACAACTGCTTATCGCTCAAAACCTTACCAAGTTCTGCCTGTTTGCGAAGAGAGTTGAAAAACTTCTTTTCATCGAAAACTCTTTTGTTGCCGACGGCAACTGCTTCCTGCCACTTGATTTGGCTGAAAGATTTTAAAATTTCCAAAACCTCTTGATTGCCGTTATTGGCGGCTTTTGCCTCTTCTTCGAGAGCCAATTTTTCGGCAGCATCATTAATTTCTTGCATCAATGACTCCGGCAAGTTTCCGATAATTTGGGAACGATATTTTCCAGCCAAAGCGACCATAGCAGAATATTGTTTAGCACTGATTGTGCCGTCTTTGGCAAATTTTTCACGAATTGAATTAATAAATTTGCTGTCATTGTAAATTCTGCGACCGACTCTCTGCGGTTCATTAAAAGTTACATTATCAAACAATCTGACCAGAATTTCCGCATCACTGCCGGAGAGAGAGTCCTTGTTTTTAGCAGAATTGAGCCATTTTTCAAATTGCAAATAGAAATCTGTCAACATCTTTGTCCAATTAAGTTCTCCTGATTCGATTTCATCCAATTGCTCTTCCATTTGAGCGGTGAAGCCAACATCGAACAATTCTGGCAAGTTGCCGACGAGGAAATCATTGACCTGATAACCGGATTCTGTGGGCACGAGTTTACCTTTTTCTTTTTCCACATACTTGCGTTGAATGATAGTTTTGATAATACTTGCATAAGTTGAGGGACGACCAACACCATTTTCTTCAAGTTCCTTAATCAAACTTGCTTCGGAGAAATGCGGAGGCGGTTCAGTAAACTTCTGCTCTTTTTCGGCATTGACGATTCTCATAAGTTCATTAACTTTGAGAGAGCTGATCATATTAGCCAAAGCCTGATTATCTTTTTGGACATCTTCCTTGCGGTCATCATTATAAACCACGGTGCAGCCTGCAAACTTCGGCACGCTGACACTATTGCGGAAAATATAACTCTGCTTATCTGCACCGATAACTTCGACATCCAAAGTAGTTTGAATATAAATCGCAGGCGCCATCTGACTTGCGATAAATCGTTGCCAGATAAGGGTATACAACTTCAATTGCGAATCGGTCAAAACTCCGCGCAAACTATCCGGAGTTCTATTTACATCAGTCGGACGGATTGCTTCGTGAGCTTCCTGTGCAGAACTCTTACTTTTGTAAACATTGAATTTGGCAGGGACATACTCCTTGCCGTAATGCTCTTCAATAAACTTGCGGCAACTTAATTGTGCTTCTTTGGCGATATTTACAGAGTCGGTACGCATGTAAGTAATCAAACCGACTGACCCCTCAACACCGATCTCTACACCTTCGTAGAGTTCCTGGGCATACTTCATGGTGCTGCTGGGCGAGAAATGCAAGAAACTACTTGCCGCCTGCTGCATGGTACTGGTAGTAAAAGGTGCACCTGCGAAACGGCGTCGCTCCAATTGCTCCAACTCTTTAACAACCGGTAATTGAATGTGATTCAAAACATTATTCAACAACTCGGCTGCCTGTGTTTCATTATCAACGAGGAAGTTTTCACCATTAATTTTGAAAAGTTTACAACAAACTTCAATTCCCGCCATATTGGCAAAAACAATTGAGAAATTCCAATACTCCTGCGGTTTGAAGTCCTGTATAAGTCTTTCCCGCTCAACGATTAAACGCAATGCCACACTCTGAACTCGTCCGGCACTCATGCCTTTCTCTAATTTCTGCCACAACAACGGACTTACCTTGTATCCGACAATGCGGTCAAGGACTCTTCGAGCCTGCTGGGCATCAACTAAATTCATATCAATTACCCCCTTATTAGCCATAGCATTTTTGATAGCAGTCGAGGTAATTTCGTGGAAAGTTACACGGTGGAACTTATTAGCGTTGTACTTGGTTTTCAATACTTCCTGTAAGTGCCACGCAATAGCTTCTCCCTCGCGGTCAGGGTCGGGTGCGAGATAAATTTCATCGGCATTTTTCGCCAATTTCTTTAAATCTGCGACAATTTTCTTACTTCTGGGAGTATCGACATAGATCGGGGTGAAATTATTCTCGATATCAACCCCGATAGAACGCTCGGGCAAATCCCGAATATGCCCCATAGAGGCAACAATTTGATATGATTTATCCAACATTCTGCCGATAGTACCGGCTTTGGTCGGTGACTCTACAATAACTAATTTTGACATGAAACAACATCCTATTTTATATTAAACTACTACTATTCAATATATAATAATCAAATAATGAGTTTTTTCAAGTCAAAATAAAAAATTATTGGCAAAATTTTCTGCTAAAAACAGTTTTTCAGACAATTATTCACTTTTTTTCGCCAATTCACGGATAACCCAACTCGCCATAGCGCACCCAAACACACACGGGACATAAGAAACAGTCCCATTAATTGAACGGTGATTATTTTTATCATTTCGACAAGGCATAACGGCATGAGGCAGCGGAACTTCTTTGGAAAAAACCACCTTTACACCTTTGGTAATGCCATACTCTTTCAAGCCTTTACGCACACTTCGGGCAAGTCCGCAGTTGTAAGTTTTAGCAATATCGGTGATTTCGAGTTGAGTCGGATCAAGTCTGGCTCCTGACCCCATCGAAGAGATAACTTTTATATCCAATTTTTTGCAGGCTGCTAAAAATGCGACTTTGCTTGCAACTGAATCAATCGCATCTACCACGCAATCGAATTTGTCGGCGAGCAGGAGTTTCTCAACATCATCTTTGTCTATAAACTCTTGAATCGCAAACACTTGACAATCAGGATTAATATCAAGCAACCGCTCTCGCAAAACCTCTGTTTTTGCTCTGCCAAGAGTAGAATTAAGTGCAATAAGCTGGCGATTTAAATTACTTAATTCAACTTCATCACCGTCAACAATCGTGATTTTGCCGACCCCCGACCGCACCAACATTTCGGCAGCATAAGCCCCGACTCCACCTACGCCCAAAACCAATACATGGCTTGCCATGATTTTTTTGACCGCTTCTTCACCGAGAAGTAAAACGGTTCGGTCTAAATAGTTTGGTATTTTTTGCTCAAAATCACTCATTTATTCATACCCTCATAAAATTTTGTGTATAAACAACTTATATCAAAATTGCTATCATCAGTTTCAAGTTTTATCCGATCAAAGTATTCCGGATTTTTCTTTAAAAAATCAAAAAATTCAAGTCGTTCAAGCATTTTCGGATTGCAAGACACCGTCACACCGAACTCCAATAGTTCATGCAAAAATTCCGTTTTTCCATAAAAACCATGAAAATATATCATCGGGAAACGGTGTTTTTTCAAAATTTCCCGTGCCTCCTGCCATGCTCTGACCACATGAAGCATAATCGGCTTTTCAAGTTTATCAGCTAAAGCGGCAAGCTCTTCAAAATAAGCAAGTTGCACATCCAAAGACACTTGATTTACCTTTAACTTATCAAGCCCGACTTCACCGATTCCATACACATTGTCGCTCGCCGCCAATTTGACAAAATCCAAAGATAAACCAATGAAAGTTTGCGGTAAATTCCAAGGATGATATTCCAAAAAAATCCTGCTACCCTCCGGCACCGCAAAATCAGTCGACAAATCCTCCGCTTTTACCGAAATAAAAGCATTTTTCCGATTATAATCATGAGTGTGATAATCAAAAAAGTCCGGCATAAATAGTTTATATTCTGTGAGTTAAAAATTCTGCGGTTTCTTTATTCGCAACTTTTTGCGCATGACACATCGCAATTGCCAAAGCATCAGTTGAGTCCAGGAGAATATTCTCAATGTCAATTTTCAACATCGCCGCCATCATCAAAGCCACCTGATTTTTTTCAGCACTGCCTGAACCTACTGCCGCCTTTTTAGCAGATTTGGCACTGTAAGAGTAAATAGGAATATTGTTTTCGGCAAGTTTCGCCATGAATGCCCCGCGCGCCATACCGAGAATGATTGCGGTTTTGCTGTTTCTGCCGACGAAAGGCTCTTCGATAGCGGCGGCATCAATTTTGTAAGTCGCAATCAATTCAGCCACACCGCCGGCGATTCGACGCAAACACTCACTATGCGGCATAGAATTTTTGTTTAAAATCACTCCGCAATCAAGAATTTTCATCTCTTTGGTAGTGTCATCAACTTCAATTACTCCGTAACCGCTGGTGCGTATTGCCGGGTCAATTCCTAAAATAATCATAAACTCATTCTCTCTATAAAGATTTTATTGTGTGAAAAACTTTTTCCATAAATTTTTTATAATCATTTATGATAACAGCATTACCACATGATTCATATTGATTTAGAGATAATGTAAGCTCAGTTCTATTTTTATAAAAACTTAGATATTCTTTTTGATTTTTTAAATTGTCATTTTCTTCGGGATGCACAACAAATATTAATGTTTTATTTGGAGTATGAAAAAACATATCAATATCATCATTTGACATCGTTATATATTTTTCAATTTTTTTAT
>JAZRSP010000106.1:0-7437 GCA_045651565.1 Victivallaceae bacterium
TTCCCTGCAAGGTGGCGAAAATTTATCGATAAAGTTAATCCTAACTTTACTGCTTCTGCTATGATTCACGACATTATGTGGAGTATTGGGTATGACTTCACCAGGAGCAACGATATTCTCTATATTAATGGTAAGTGGGAAGCAATGGCGACTTATGCCTGGTACAATCCGATTCGTTATATTGCAATCGCCAGGGCGAAACTTTTTGCAAGGCTCTGTCAAAAATTCGGCTATATTGCCTATTTGCAGGCTTCGGGGAGGGAAAAATGACGGAAGCATGGGCGATTGCAATTGCCGGGTTTGTTGTAACCGTTGTGATTACAATGTTCGGTTTGGGTATTAAGGCACTTTGGAGCATTGCCAAAACTTTTCGGGAATTGGTCACGAAAAATGAATGCGCTGCTGAAATGGGAAGACACTGTAAGGATATTCAAGAACTGCGCAAGGGCTTCAACGAAAATAAGTCAGCATTGAAACAGATTTGTTTGGCGTTAAAACAATTACATGCTGTTGATATTGATTACGAACCATGAGAGAGTATATGGCATACTCTCTTATAACCAAAAGGGGTAAATTATGGTAAAAAAACAATTTGTGGCGGTAACCCTCATTGCAATAGGGTTAGGTATTTTCAGCTCTGGTTGTGCTCACAACATTCATGCTCATGGCTGGGGTATTGCAACTCCATATTTTTCGGCTGGGAATGGCACAGTTAACATTGTCAAGGATAATGTTAAGGCAGTGATCACCGAAAAAACAACTGGCGAAGGCGTTGAGAGCGAAGACAGTTTTGAAGTCTTTGAGCAGACAACCGGTTATGATGTTGAATTAAACAAAGGAGCTGAAAAATGAGAATTAAGGCAATGAACGGAACAGAAGTTGATGTTACTCCCGAAGAAATTAAAAAGCATGCAATGGAAATGGGAATGGTGCATAATCACAATATGCACATGCCATCAAATGAATATTGGGACAAAGCAAAACACAATATCGCTATGTTAATTAATCATAAACATGAAATCGAAACAGAAGAAGATGCAAAAGAAATTTTGGCGCATTGTCTTGAACTTTCTCCGAAACAAGCAGATTTATTGTACGAAATTGTGGAGTTCGCCATAGGTATGGCGAAATAACATTACCAACAACATATAACAAGGAAAGGAACATGTATTATGAGTTGGGATTGGAACAATAATTGTAGAGAGTCATCAACAACAGCAAAAACTGCACTTGGTTTGTCGATCGGTGCTTTGGGTGTCGAATTGTTGGGGCTCGGCGGTGGCGGTCTCTTGGCAGGTCGCTTGGGTTTGGCAGAGAATACTATTGTTACTCCGCAAATTTTGACTATGATTTTGTCAGTTTTGCCGTCTTTGAACGGTGGAAATTGCAATCGTGGTCGTGTGGCTGAATTGGAAGCAGAGGTTGCTAACCTCAACGCCAAGCTTTATGCAAATGAAGTTGGTGTCAATACTTTCAAAGAAGGTCAGACTGCTTTGAACAAGGTTGAAGATCGTTTCAATGCAAACTTCAAAGAAGCTTTTAACGAGTTGGTCAATAACCGTGTTGAAGCTGCTCGTCTTGATGAGCGACTGAAATGCATGGACAAAGAGACTGATTACAAAATTGACGCACTCCGTGCAGAAATGAAACTCGGTTTCACCAATCTCGGCAATGCAATTGAAGTTGAAGCTGAACGCAGAGCGACTGCTGATCAGGCAACTCGTGACTGGACTGAATGCAACTTTGTGAAATTCAAAAAAGTTATTGATAGCACTCAACTTTGTCCGCCTGTAACTTTGGCAGCCGGGTACGCATCTAATGTTGTCCCGGTATGGAATGTCAATACAGAGACAACTACAACTCCTGCCGGTTAATTAATTGGCAGATTATCGCCGTTCTGATCGGGACGGCGATATTTTATTTTTTTTAAGGGAAGGTAAATAAATGGATAAACAAAGATTTTTAACGACTGCGGTTAGTTTTTTAGAGGGCAATTTATTACCTGGATTGCGTGCTCAATATGGGAATATGGCAGATTTTGTTTTGGGTGGTTTTTTGGCACTCAATAGTCATAAGATATGGAATCGTGCAGAACCTATGCTTCAAGAGTTTGGCATGATTGATGATAATGGCAATGTAAAAATAGATGTTCTGGAAAAATTTTTGCAGGGTGGTTTTGAAAAAGTTCCGGAGATCTCTTTTTCGCCCCGACAGATTTTCGGGTTTAAATTTGACAACCCATTAATTAATAAATTTGTTGACGGAAATATAAATTTTACAAAAGAAGAGATTACAGAATTTATTCAACTGCTGAAATCACAAAAATAACTGGGGGAAATCCCCAGTTTTATTTTTTTTGGCTATCAAATTGGCTATCAAACCACGCCCCAAAAAATATATCTTAAAAATGTTTTTGAACAAAAAAAATGGTACCCGGAGCGGGACTTGAACCCGCACGTCTAAAAAGACAACAGATTTTAAGTCTGTTGCGTCTGCCATTCCGCCATCCGGGCATCATTTATTTGACTTAAATATGCGATAAAATAAATATAACGCTTCTTACGATTTTTTCAAGTATTTTTCGTAAAAAAATCATTTTTTTTTATTTTTTCAAAAAAATATGCTTTTTTTTGCTAAAAAAAGAGTTTTTTCTGTTGCAATATTCAAAAAATGAGTTATGTTACTGTAAATATATATTTTTCGTAACTTTTGTAGTATTTATGGAGGAAAAAAATGAGTTGTGAATTTTTAAAGTATGTATCAAGAGATTCAGTTATCCTTTTGGATGGAACTGACAAATTGCAAATTATGGATGAGCTTATCAGCAGAGCGGCTGATTTGACCAAATTGAATCGTGACACAATTTTCCGCTTGACTTGGAAACGCGAGAAAATGCTTACCACCGGAGTTGGTAATGGTTTGGCACTTCCCCATATTCGAGTAAATGATATTCCCGCACCGGTTGTAATCATCGGTGTCGCAAAAAATGAAATTGCGGATTACCAGTCACAAGACGGTAAACCGGTCAGAGTTGTAGTTTTCATCGTTGGTCCGGACGAAAGCCAGGACGCTTACTTGCAGCTTTTGGGCAGCGTTTCTCGCAAAATGCGTGAAGCAGGCGTGCTTGATAAGTTGATTGCAAGTACCGAAAACGCAGCAGTTCTCTACAATACCGTAACTTCTCTTTAAATAAAGGTATAAAAAGTATGAGCAGCAATCCGAAAAATATCGGTGCCAAAGCACAAATTGATTTTCATTGCCTTGACGATAATTGTACCGGGGTTATTGAATTTAATTTAGCTGACATCTCTCACAAGAATTTTCAGGCTGTATGCCCCAAGTGCCACAAAACTTATGAATTTGATGCAGATTTGCGAGACAAACTCTCTCGCATGCTCAAATTGGTCAGTGCAATTCGTGATGCCGAGGATATTTTGGGCGACAGCAATGTTTCTGTAAATGTTGCCGGCGGCTCAATAAAAATTCCGTATGTATTGCTTTTAACCAGACTCAATACTTTGATTACTCTTTCGGTTGGTGACAAAAAGGTCGATTTCCACCTTTGGATCGAACCGGCGAGTGCTGAAACTTTCAGATAATACAACAAATTAAATATAATGGTGAAAAAATGACAGATCAAGAAATTATTGCAGTATTTGAAGAGTCAAAGGCTCTTTTGAATGGACACTTTCAGTTAAGAAGCGGTTTGCACAGTAATCAGTTTTTTCAGGCGGCATTGCTTCTCCAGTATCCCGACAAAGCTGAATTGCTTTGCAAACACTTGGCAACCAAGTTCGACGGAGTAGAAATCGAAACAGTTATCTCTCCGGCAGTCGGCGGTTTGATCGTCGGTCAGGAAATGGGTCGAGCATTGGGTACTCGTGCGATTTTCGCAGACAAAGACGATGGCAAGTTGGTTCTGAAACGCGGCTTCTCAATCAAACCCGGTGAAAAGGTTTTGGTTGCAGAGGATGTAATCACCCGCGGCGGTCGAGTTCAGGAAACAATTGATTTGGTTCGCGCTCATGGCGGAGAAGTTGTCGGGGTTGCGGTTTTGGTTGACCGTTCAGGCGGTTTGGCGAAATTCGATGTGCCGACTTACAGTTTGATTAAACTTAATTTGCAGACTTTTGAGCCTGATAATTGTGAACTCTGCAAAGCAGGGTTGCCGATTGATCGACCCGGTTCAAAATAAAATATATTTCAATGTCGTTAAAACGAATTGCTCTTTCGGGAACAATTCGTTTCGACTTATAAAATGAGAGGAGTAATTAACAATGTTCGTAAAATTGTTGGAAAAAATTTTTGGTACCAAGTCGATGCGTGATGTGCGCAAAATGATTCCGCTGGTTACCAAAATTAATCGATTGGAAGAAGAGTATCAGTCGCTCTCTGATGAAGAACTCAAAAATAAGACTTTTGAGTTTAAAGAACGCCTTGCCAAAGGTGAAACCACAGACGATATCCTTTGTGAAGCATTTGCAGTTGTGAAAAATGCCTGCCGCCGTCTTTGCGGTACAACTGTTAATGTGTGCGACCACGAAATCGTTTGGAACATGGTGCCTTTCGATGTGCAGATTATGGGAGGTATTGCTCTCCACAAAGGAAAAATCGCCGAAATGGCAACCGGTGAGGGAAAAACTCTCGTGGCAACTATGCCGTTGTATCTTAATGCTTTAACCGGAAAAAATTGCCAGTTGGTGACTGTAAATGATTACCTCGCCCGCCGTGACTCTGAATGGATGGGGGCTTTGTATAACTACCTCGGACTTACTGTCGGATGTTTGCAGAATATGCAGCCCCCGTCAGAAAGAAAAGAGATGTACAGCCGTGATATTACTTACGGAACTAATAGCGAATTTGGTTTCGACTATTTGCGTGATATGGGTATGGCGACTAAAAAGGAACACATTGTTCAGCGTGACCACTTCTTCGCAATCGTGGACGAAATCGACAGTATTTTGATTGATGAAGCGAGAACTCCGCTTATTATTTCCGGTCCGGTTGCCGCTTCGACACACCAGTTCGCCGAAATTCAGGGACTGGTCGCAAATGTTTACAGCAAGCAGAATACCCTCTGCTCAACTATGATGCAGAAAGTTAACTCATTGCTCTCCAAAGAAGAGGGAATGACCGATGATGAACTCAAATTTGTTTTGAAAAAACTCTTGCAGGTCAAATTTGGTATGCCGACTCATAAGCAATTGCTCCGTGCGATGGAAGACGGCGAACTCCTTAAAGAATTGGAAAAATATGAAGCGCAAGTTAGAAGTGATAATAACCGTGGATTGTTGCAGGAAGTTCAGGGTGAACTCTATTTCACGATTGATGAAAAAACTCACGAGGCAGACTTGACCGAAAAGGGACGCCACGAAATTGCTCCCGATTCGCCTGATGAATTTATCATGCCCGATTTGCTTATGGAAATTCACAAAATTGAGAGTGATGAAACTCTTAGTGAAAAAGAAAAAGTCGAAAAGCGTCAGGCTTTCCAAGAGGCTTTTGCTGCTAAAACCGAGAGATTGCATGACCTTTCGCAGTTATTAAAGGCTTACTGCCTTTTTGAAAAAGATGTTCATTATGTCGTTCAAAACGGTAAGGTTTTGATTGTTGATGAGCATACTGGTCGATTGATGCCCGGCCGCCGTTTCAGCGACGGTTTGCACCAGGCTCTTGAAGCCAAAGAAAATGTCAAAATTGAGCAGGAAACTCAAACCATGGCAACTATCACTATTCAGAACTATTTCCGTATGTATGAAAAGTTGGCAGGTATGACCGGTACTGCTGAAACTGAAGCAAGTGAGTTTTACCAGATTTATAAACTCGATGTTATGGTTATTCCGACTAATCGTCCGTGTATCCGCAAAGATGAGAATGATTCAATTTTTAAGACCAAACGTGAGAAATTCAATGCCGTTGTTGCCGAAGTTGAGAAACGCCACCGTGTCGGTCAACCGGTTTTGGTCGGTACAATTTCAGTTGAAGATTCTGAAATTTTAAGCCGCATGCTCAAACGACAAGGAATCCCGCATAATGTTTTGAATGCTAAAAACAATATGACTGAAGCCGATATTGTCGCACAGGCAGGGCAGAAATTTGCCGTCACTGTCGCAACTAACATGGCAGGGCGCGGTACCGATATTAAACTTGGCGAAGGTGTTGCCGAACTTGGTGGACTTCATGTGATTGCAAGTTCTCGCCACGATGCTCGCCGTATCGACCGTCAGTTGCGTGGACGATGCAGCCGTCAGGGGGACCCCGGTTCTTCTAAATTCTATGTGTCTCTTGAAGACCCATTGATGCGTCTTTTCGGTTCAGATAGAATTGTTAAGATTTTTGAAAAATTCGGTCTTGAAGAGGGAGAGGAAATTCAACATCCCTTGTTGAACCACTCAATCGAAACTGCTCAGAAGCGTGTTGAGCAGCAGCACTTTGCGGTTCGTAAACACACTCTGGAATTTGACGATGTGATGAATAAACAGCGTGAGATTATTTATCAACTCCGCAAGGATGCGTTGCTTTCCGAGAATCCGCATGAAGTCTTGTTCTCTATCGTCGAAAATGTCGTTTATGACAATGTTGTTGCTTGCGCAACTCCCAAAGAGGGCGATCGCGAAAATCGTTATGATATAAGCCGCCTTTTGGAATTTTTGGGAATGACCTTCCCAATCGAATTTAAAGAGGAAGATATTACTGCGCACTTGGTAAAAAATCAAATCGAAAATCCTGAAGATTTGACTTTGGCGATTATTGACAAAATTGAAGCTGCGTACAATGTCAAAAATAATTTTATGTCACCCGAAAATATCGACTATTTCGAGCGTCATGTAATTTTGGAATCAATTGATGCCTTGTGGCAGGAACACCTCTACAATATGGACGGTCTCCGCTCAAGCATGAGTTTGCGCTCTTACGCCCAGAAAGACCCCTTGGTTGAATACAAAAATGAGGCTTTCGGCGTATTCAAAAAGATGATGGATCAAGTTTACAACAATGTTGTCGCTAACCTTTTTAAAGTAACTATTGCCTCTCTGGAAGAATTTGAACGCTTTATGGCAATTCAACAGCGTGCAATGGAAGTGAAAAAAGCTAACGAAGCAGAGTCTTTGGTAAATTTACTCCAACAGGAATTAAATCAGAGATCAACCCCGAATATGGATGCTGAACCAATGGTACAGGAAGTGCAAGTTCCTTATCGCCGAGAATCCGAAAAAGTCGGTCGTAATGATCTTTGCCCCTGCGGCAGCGGAAAAAAATACAAAAAATGCTGCGGTAAATAGTTTTTTTAGGGGGGAAGCCTAACGCCGCCTTCCCCCCTATAACCCCCATCTGAGCAAAGGCAACAGCCCTTGACCGATATTGGAATTTATAGTTTTGCTTTCACAAAACTCTAAATTCCGATTTTTTTTGTTTTTTGCAGGATAGAAGAAAGCAATA
>JAZRSP010000107.1:0-2394 GCA_045651565.1 Victivallaceae bacterium
ACAACTTGCGGGATTTTTAATTTCTGACAGACCAATCCGCCGAACATACCACCCAAGATAGTGATTCCTACCACCATCAAAATATTGGTATCAAACATTTATTTGCCCCCTAAATATTTATAAAATTGAGTTTCATCGACAGAATTGATTAAAGTTTCGCGCACTGCATCATTTTTCAAATTAGTGCTGATATGCGAAAGCAATTTCAAGTGAGCCGCATGCTGATCTTCTCTGGCAACAATCATAAAAACCAACTTGATTTTACTTGAATCGAGTGACTCATAGTCATCAATACCATTTCTGACCAGAGCCGCAGCCAAAGCCAAATTCTTAATAGAATCCATTCTGACATGGGGGATTCCCAGAGACAAACCAATACCGGTACTCATAAGTTCTTCACGCTCATAAATACCCTTTTGCAAATCCTTTTTTGACTTGACAAAATCAGTTTCCGCAAGTTTTTCAATCAAAAGGTCAAGCCCCTCTTTTTTTGAAGCATTTTCCAGAATCACAATCCGCTTCAAATCAAGAATTGATGACAAATTCAAATTTACAATAGTTTCCATACTCAACTCCATAGATTAAAAATTATATTCTATATAATATAACACAAAAAATCGTTTTTTTCAATTTTTTTGCGAAAAAATCGATAAAAATTCGTAAAAAAACTGTTGTAAACTTTATAACTGAAATATAAAAATATAACTTCGACCGAACTGTCGAAGTTATATTCTGTATTAATGCTGATTTTTTATTTCATTTGGTCAAGAGTTGGCCAATGCTTCAAATAGCGGCTCTTGCCATCATGTTTTACCCGCAGGACAAGAGAGCGTTTAAACTTCGGGATCTTGCAATAAAATCTGTCCTTGATTTCAGGTGTAATATGTTTATCTTCCCATGGCAAATATATTGATACTTCGCCGAGCGCCCAAATCGGAAAATCAAACTCTTGAATTTCCTGCGGTTCCTGACACTTGATAAATTCATTTTCCCAAGTATTAAACTTGTCACGAAACCAATAAATATTATGAGTTTTTCCATGCAAAGCATAAACCCGACAATATTTTGTTTCCATTGTGGCGGTTTTGAATTCTTCTTTCACCGGGTCAATCCCCTCAATTGCCGTCGCAAATCGCTTAAAATGCCACCACAAATCCCAACGCTCGACATAGAAATCCCAATACCAACTTTGCCCTGTTCCAGCACTACCGGCAAAAAACGGTGCGAAAATAATATCGTGCAGCAAAGCCCCCTCTTTATCCACTTCATAGAGAATAGAAGCTCCGCTGTGATTCGGCTTCACCGCACCAGTTTCTGCAAGCATAAGCGGTTTGTCATGACTGATTTGCTTTAAATCACGGATACTTTCTGCACAGAGAATATCCATGGGAGCCTGACAAACTTGCATGTGCGCATAAGAACCGGGATCTAAATAACGATGCACTTGATAAAAACCATTATTCGGCAAATTACACAAATAAAAATGATCCCCATAATAATTACCGTTATCATAACTTCCAAGATTCTGAACAATCATCTGCCGCGGAAAAATTTCCTGTAATTTTTCAAACATATAATCACTCCACTCTCCGACATATCCATGAGTAGGCCCGATAGTTCCTATTTCATTCCAAAGCTCAACTGCGACAAGCGAAGGAGAATCCCCGATAGCATCGGCAATATACTTTGCCTTGGCAAGATAAATTCTGCGACACTCATCGCTCTCACACCACTCTTTCATATCATTTGCCAACGACTGGTAAACAGGAGCTCCGAAAGAAACAACCTCTGCCTTGCGAGGGGTTCGGAATTGCTCCAAAGTAATTTTTACCTTGATATTTCTCTCCTCTGCATAACGCATGATTGTTTTGATATGCTCCAAATTTTCGGCACTGAATTCCCAAGGTTTCTCAGGCATGACATCAAAAAATCTGCTCCCTATCCAGAGTCTGGTATAATTTCCTCCATTTTCTGCAAGTTTATCAAACCAGTTGCGATAGACTTCATAAGTTTCTTCGACATTGATTTTTTCCGCATACAAACCGGGACGGTAAAAGCAAAGATTAAGACCTATCGGAATAAAAGTTTTTCCATTTGAGTCCACAAAATAATGCGGATTTTCTTTACTGACCTCTAAAAACTTTTTCATATTTTTATTCCCCTCCGCTGCTGCAAAAGCAAAACAAATTGAACCTAACAGTGCAATAGTAATAAATTTTTTCATGATTCCATTTTTCTTTTTAGATTTAATAATATTATATCACTATGTTTTAATATAGCATATTTTTTTTATTTGACAAGATATAATTTGCTAAATAAATGTAACAATCCGCTAAATCTTACACCAGTCAATATATAGGGCGACCCTAACGCCGCCTTTTTTATGGGTGGCTT
>JAZRSP010000108.1:0-2768 GCA_045651565.1 Victivallaceae bacterium
GCCGTTGACTGCGGTTCAACGCATTGCTCCAGGTGGGAATTTGCGGCGTAAAAGTTAAGTATTTGCTTCCGCAATCCACCTCTTTACCGCAATAAAAAAGCGTTACATCCACCGCCCCGCCGGTAGTATGTCCGCTGTCGGCTGCGACACGCTGCTTATTGCCGAATTTTTTCCGTAACGCAAGCTGTTCAGTTTCGTTGCGGAACCCGCTTGCGACCTTCAATGCAAAATGCGGCGGCAGTGCCCTTTGAGCATTTTCCAACATAGCGGCAACGCGTTTACGCACCCAGACACTCTGATAAGGTACAAGTTCTTCGCCGCAATCTTTGACGGAAACTTTATTGATAAAATACGCCGGAAGCACTTTGCGGATCTTCCACTTTACCAGAAAATAGTTATAATAAAGCCGTAAAAAATTAAGCATCGTCATCACTTAAACAACCCTCAATCAACTGGGCGACACTTTTGTTGCCAGTCTTGCCATTTATCAAACGGAATAAATTTTCAATATGTTTTTGCCAAGCCATCATACTGACAATTCTGGCTTTGCTCAAATTTGCCTCTGCAAAAGAATCATTCAGCAAATCATTTACCGAGAGCAATATCTTGTAGCGGATACAACCATCATCGTATATCATATCAAACGCTCCATGCAAATCGTGATAATTCGCCCGAATTATGTATTCGGCAACTTTGCTTTTTGCATTTTCCGGCACATACATTTGAAAGTCAGAATAACATACAACAACATAATCCGACACATAAAAACCGAATTTGACATCCTTTAAAACTTCGCCATCAATAACTTGGTAGCCGTGAAAAAATGTGTTTGCCTCATTTTCATCAACAGTATATTGCCAGCGATCATCATTCAGTTCGCCATCAAGATACTTTTTTACGGCATACCACATAACAGCTTGGGTTTGTTCACTCATTTTTATTACCTTTCGTTTTCAATTTTTTTATATTGAGAGTGTTTGCTGAAAAATTCCTGTATCCGCATTGTGCCTTCTTCATCTGTTGCCGCCAGCATAGCCTTTTTTATACACCGCTTGCAAGCCGTTTCGTGCAATGCCAATTCAATGTAGGTTTCGGCGATTTCCAAAAGACTACGGACATCAGAATTGTTACATTCTGCTTCCAGAAGACAGCGGACGGCATTATCCGGATTTTTGAGATACCACACCCACGATTTAGCACACAAAGCCGCATGATTGGTAACACTTTTTTGAGAGTATCTTTCCGCTTCCCGCAGCAAGCGTTCTGCTCCAACGGTGGCGCCATTTTCCGCCAACAAAGCTACCTGTACAAAATATTCAGAGAATCGCATTATCTACTTCCTTTGATTTATCAATATTCAAATACTTTTTATACCAGTTTGCCAGATCGGCGTGATCTTGTGGGACTATGGCACGCTTTTCGGCATATTCCAGAATTTTCCGCAAAGTGTCAGTGTCATCCGACATTAACCGTTTCCAATCCGGGAGTAAGCTTGAGCCAAAGAGTGCGGTTGTGCCAATGGCTTTCGCCCGTTCCAGCAATGCTTGTTTAAGATTGCGACGATAACTCCTGATTTGCGAAACTGTTGTTGCAATCAATTTGTTTACCGTAAAAACTTCCCGGTGTACTCCAAATGCTAATTCGCCTGATTCCATAGCAACTTTCATCGCCCGAACCCGCCGTTTTGGGAAACGCTTGTTGAAATCCTCAATCTTGATTGAAAGTGCAAAGATAAACTCAAAAAGATCATCCGGACAATCAATCTGCATTTTAGGATTACCTTTGAAATGCTTATAAAGCAGCGGGAACTCTGCAAACAAATTACTTTGCAAATCCTGATTCATTTTTCACCTTGATTTTTATGCTCGCCACTTCCTGACGGACGGGCTTGCGATATTTTACATCAATATTGAATTGCGCGATAAGTTTGCCGTTGATAAGTGCGTAATAGTTCCATTGGGCCTCATCCCAGCCTCGGGGGGATTCCACAATCAAGCCAATGCCAGCTTTGTAGAGAAGCCCGAAAACTTCACCGGTTTTGCGGTATTTACCATTGATTTTCTGCATAACTGTCCAACCTTCGCCTCCGGAACCGTTTTCGCCGTTAAAAATCAAAAGTTCATTGACTTTATCGCCATCCAGGTCGATAGAAATCACTTCGGCCGATGTTGCCTGCCGGAACTGCCCGATATCAGCATCATAAACCGCCATACATTCAGCGGGCAGTTTTTCAAACGGTACAACCTTTTCTTCCAACGGCTCCGGCGAAACTCCGGAAAGCACCACCGCCAGCACTCTCAATAGCAAATCATTCATACACACCTCCATTTTTTTGTGTCCTGCCAATCATACAGCAAAAAGCGTGCCAACTTGATTTTTTGCTGGAAAAAACTTACTTAAGTGTCAAATTTTGACAAACGCTTGCAAAATGTGAATAATAAGATTGTCTGATTCCGCTCAAATCACACTTGGCACGCTTTTTGCTGTATATATTAGAAACGCGATATGGTGTCGCAAAAAAACAAATGGAGGTAAATATGATCGAAAAGATTCCCGGAGAAAGTGCAAGAGATTACAACCGCAGGCTTTTTATTGCCCAGTACAAACGCAGTACCGGCAGATACTGTATGTGCATCAGTCCCATAATGGGCGGGGAATCAGTGGTGATGGGCTTCAGCAGCACCATGCGCTGCAAAAAGTGTAAACGCTGCGGAAATATTATCCTTGAAACTGCCAATCCCTGATTTTGTGGAGAAGAAATATGGAAA
>JAZRSP010000109.1:0-26190 GCA_045651565.1 Victivallaceae bacterium
CAAACGGTGCCAAAACTCCCAAGCCGAAACCAATAACTCCGCTTGCCATACCGACCATTGCGATATAGCGACCACGGATATTATTGCGAATTGCTCTGATATAGAGAGTTGTGACCAAAACTGCATATAACGCAGAAAACGGTGCGCAAGCTACCGCCGCAAACATTTGAATATAGAATGCCACTCGGGTTTGTCGAAAAACTTCGGGACCCAATTGAATTACCAAGTCGGCAACCGGTGAAATCAAAGTTATCAAAATTAAAAGGCAGACCGCAAAAGAGCGGTTTTTGATTTTATCAGCAAAAAATGATGAGAAGAAGGTCATTGCGAAGTTGATAACCCAAGCAGGAGTACCGACCATACCCATTTCTGTATGAGTAAAACCTAATTTTACTCGGAATGCCTGCATTAATGGCCCATGTGATAACTGGGCGTAAACGTGACGGCAAATATCACTTGTCCCCGCAACGCCGATATTTTTTTGTTCGTGAGGGTCTTTGGTTAAAAAACTGAAAATTTTCATTTATGCTCCTTTCTAAAAAATCTTCAAAACTTATTGCGTTTTAGATATTATAGCAGACTTTTTGAAAAAAACAATAAAAATTCTCAATAAAACTAAAAAAAATGTGGGATATTTTTTTTAAATGTCAACAATTCTTAATTTTTTTCAAGTTTTTTGGAAATATTTTTTTGAATTATTAAAAAAGTATACTATATTAATTTGTAGTATATAATACAACACAGAGATAAATAGAATTTTTAAACTCAAAATAATCACACGGAAAGGGTGAAAAAATGAAAAAAAGATTACGCAAAAAATTGGGTGTAGGTGAATTCGAAGAAATGGTTTTCGACTTCTATGCAAAAGTCAGCGATGCAAGCAACGAAGAAATTTTCAATAAATTCCTCGCTGCTCTCGAAGATGCAGATTTCTGCTGCGAAGGTACTTGGGACGAAGAAGCGGTTGACTTGTATGTTTCTACCGGCCTCAAAAATACCGATAACGATGCTCGCAAAGCTAAATTCATGGAAGCAGTCGCTGCTATGACTGAATTGAGTGATGTAAAAGCTTCTGATCTTTACTAATTTTAAGTTAAGTTAAAATTAAGGAGAAACGATTTTTTGAATCGTTTCTCCTTTTTTTGTTTTGGTTATTTTTTTACAATCGGAGGCAATGGCGGAATAGTTTTAGCTTTTTCCAAAATTTCCTTGTTCGGCTGCCATGTCCACTTAATTTCCGCATCGCTGTCATAAGCATAAGAGACAACAAAGAGATGAAGATTTTTGGCTTTTTCCGGCGGAACATTAATGAAAAGACGATGTCCTGCTTCATATTTGACCAATTCATATCCGTCAACAGCACTCTCCTGCAAAGGATAACCATTCAAACGGACATCCAGCATTTTGACTTCATGTTTTTGTGCTATTGGAATATCGGACGCCAGTGTGATACCATGTTGCGGCGGATTAATTTTGATTAAATTTTTAAAGTTTGTATCAATCAAATTGCCGTTAGTATAGTGTCTGCCGGGGCCGACTTTGATAAATTCGCCGATTGCACTCCAAGAGAAGCGGTCATCATCGGTTCTGGAACTGAATGTTTCTCCGACATTAACTTTTAAAAGGTGGCTCGGCTCGGTTGTCCCGAAAAACTCTTTAATACCGTCACGACCGAATGTTACTGCATAACTTGCATGATAAGTTGACTGCGGACTTAATGTCCAGATGTGGATTCCAGGAACTTTTCGCCACAAATCAACACGGCTTGCTCGGCGTTCACCCGGTTTAATCCCGTAACTTTGCACCATCGCTCCGCCCCAAGCGGTAAAAATATTATCTACCGGTAAGCCATTATGAAACCGTGGATGCAAGTTATCTACATAATTAAAAAGCCCTTTGATACATTCAACCGGAAGTTCATCATAGGCGATTTCAGGCAAAATAATCATACTGTGATACTTCAAATAAGCATAAATACTTGATTCGAATCTGTCCCATGAATGGCGGAAATAACGGGCGTGATATTTTCTTTGATCACCGGCAGACGGCAATCTTTGGAGTTCTTCTTCCTCGTAGGGGAAGACAGTGCCGCCCTCTGCATTGGCAACATCCAGCATGCTTTTTACCAAACTCTGCGACCAAGTTCTCAAAGCATGATTTCCGCAGGAACCCATGACGCATTGAGTCATGATTTGTCCGGGATATTCAACAGGAAAACCGTGACAGTCAATTAAAAGTTCCGGTTTCATCTCATCAACTACTTTTTTGAAAACTACCAATTCAGGTACAGTTTCAGGATTAATGATAGTTAAGTTTTTTATATCCCATGAAAATTCTTCTTTGATTGCACGATTGCTACTGTTTTTGCTACTGTGAGTTCGGAATGCTCCATAAGGATTGAGGGTGGGGATAATTTTAAATTCAAACTTGTCACGCCATTTTGCCGCTGCTTCTGAGCTTAAAAAATCTAAAACTGCCAAACATCCCTGCACACCGTTCCGCTCTTGACCGCCATGGGCAGAGTAGACTAAAATTTTAAATTTTTCATTTTCCGGAATGTCAAAATTTGTAACGGTCAGGCAGTATAATGGATCATTCTCCAAGGTTTTTCCCAAAGTTTCCAGTTTTACATGCGGAAATTTTTCCGAATAATATCTTACCGCTGCTTCATAAACTCGCCAATTTAAGGCAAAATGAGAATTTGCATATCGTTCACGCATAGTATTCGGATAAGATTCCTCTGCCGGAGAGGGATTGTATTTGGGATTTTTCCACGGGCGAGGCATGGTTGATAAATTTTTTCGTACATTTTCTGCTTCATTGCCTATTGAAGCAAATAATACGGCAAAAAAGATAATACCAACAGATATTTTTCCAAGTTTCATAATTCCTCTCCTAAAAAAATACAGCCTGAAAACATCTTTTCAGGCCGTATGAATGTTAATTAAATTAATCCTGTTTGACTTTCCAAAAATCCATCGCCTCAATCTGGGCTGCGGTATATTTGGACATATCCAAACTTGAATCAACATGGCCGTCAACCATAACCATATTAGCACAGTTTCCATGGCGGTTTTCAATATATTTAATGCCATTTTTCCAATCCAGAAAGACCAAGCCTTTATTGTGTGCAAGACAGTTGACACAATCCATAAAGAGCATAGTTTCAGTCGGATTAGTTACATCACTGACACTGCGACCGCGGACGGTGGATGACCAAACAGCAAAACCAATATTCTGGTTGTACAAAGTATCATTTTGTGCATAATTATATCCGTAAGTAATTTTATATCCGTAATAATCATTAGGTTCTACACTCGGACAAATTGTCTTGCTGAAAACCTCTTTGGAGTGGACGGCATTAGTTTCAGTAGTTTTAGCATTGCCGCCTAAATATTGTGCCATTTTAAGCACCCATGAATTAGCCAAACCATCTGCTGCACCTGAGCCTCTGCCGGACATAAAATAACCTTGGCTGTCATCCAAATAAAGAGCCATTGCAGTTCCATAAGTTTTCAAATTGTTTACGCAAGAAATCTTGCGAGCAGTTTCACGGGCTTTGTTCAAAGCCGGAAGCAACATTCCTGCTAAAATTGCAATGATTGCAATGACAACCAACAACTCAATTAAGGTGAATTTGAACAATTTTTTCATGATTTTTGCCTTTCTGTTAATGATTTTTTGTTCATTTTAGTTGTTTTTTTAATTACTTGAAGTGATAGTTATTACTTCAAATAATCTATACTAATATTATAGCATAAGATTTGTAATTGTCAAGTATCTTAGTATAGAAAATATATAAAAAAAGAGCGGGCAAAATTTTGCCCACTCGGAGTTAAATGTTACAACTTGTATCAGCCCTCAATAATGAAGAATGAATTTGGTTGCATTTTAAGAGTAATTTTATCTGCTTCAATCGTAATTTCTGCATTATTTACCAGAAGTTCCTTGAAGTCGCTTCGCAAATTGAAGTTATTGGGAAGTTCCTTGGTAACTTGTGTGTAGGACGGATTGAAACCGCAGAGAACTTTCTGGGTGTCGCTGCTTCTCATAAAAACATGCGGACACTCGGTTTCAGATGCAAAAACTTCGTGGTATTCAGCGGCACTGTGCAGTGCGCTGTTGGCTTTTCTGATTGCAGTAAGTTTGCGTGTGAAATTGAGGAGAGAATTTTCATCTTTTTCCTGGGTTTCGACATTATTTTCTGCAAGGTTTTTCTTGTCAATCGGCAAGTAGAGGTCTTCTTCTCTGCCGCTTGAAAAACCGCCGTTTTTGCTGTTGCTCCACTGCATGGGGGTTCTCGCTCCGGTACGGACATAACCGCCCTCTTTTGACGGCAAATCATAGACATAGTCCATACCGATTTCATCACCGTAATAGAGTACCGGTACGCCGGGAGCAGAGAAAATATAAGCAAAGACATTTTTCACATCATCGAAACTGCGGAATTGGCGAATACGGCCGCAGTCATGGTTGCCAGTCGGAATAGAAACTAAACCGCGCGCTTTGGTGCCTTCGATAACTTTTATAAGTTCATCATTCATAGTTTTTGAGTTGCCTGAACAATTTTTATCGAAGAAACTCGGAGTGTCCTTTGCGTGAATTGAACAAGGAACTCGGCTCTTTTCATTTCTGAACATTGAGATATAACCGGGTGAGGCAAATTGGATGATAAAGTCAATGTCAAATCCGGCATTGATTGCCGCAATCGGGTCGCCCCATTCTGAAATCAAAACCGCTTCGGGGTTGATTTTTTTGACTTCATCACGATAATATCCCCACAGTTTCTGCATGTCGGGATAGTTGCCTTCGCCCTTGATCAAGCTCATTGCCATATCTACACGGAAACCGTCGCAGCCGTGATTCAGGTAATATTTCATTACATCGAGCATCATTTCACGCACCTTTACACAATCAGGGTGTTCTGGACGATTTTCCCATTCATATTCTGGTTTGCTGAATCCATAATTCAATGCAGGCTGGCAATAGAAAAAGTTAGTCATATAATTCCCATGACGCTCAGCGAAACCATTGATGTATCGATATTTAGGATTGGTTGCGCCCCAGTAGTTACTCCAAACATAATAGTTGCTGTATTCATTCATTTCGTGCTTGCAAGAGGCTTTGAAATACGGGTGTTCTATTGAAGTATGACCCGCAACCAAGTCCAAAATCACCTTCAAGCCTTTTTCGTGAGCTTTTTCAAAAAGTTCCCACAAGTCCTCATTAGTTCCGTAGCGAGGTGCAACTTTGTAAAAGTCGCTGATGTCATAACCTGCATCCTGAAAAGGCGATTCAAAACAGGGGTTCATCCAGATCGCATCACAGTTTAAGGATTTGATGTAATCCAATTTATTGATGATACCGCGTAAATCCCCGATTCCGTCGCCATTAGTGTCATAAAAAGATTGCGGATAAATTTCATAAATAATCGCATCTTTCAGCCATTTGGGAGCTAACATAATTAATACCTTTCGTTAAATGTTTTGTATGCTGATATTATAAGTTAGCTCTGTGTAATAAAAAATCAAATGAATATGTCGTTTTTTTTTGAAAAATTATAGTATATGGAGGAATGCAATCTTAAAATTACGGAATAACTGCAAAAAAATGGGATAATTTTGTTTTTCTTACTTGATATTCACGCAAAAAGCGTTATATTCTAAAAAGAATATATTTATAATAATTAATTTTTAATATAAAGGACACGAAAAATGAATATCAAATGGGAAGAATTAGGCTTCGAATTTATGCCGACTCGTTCAAACATCCGCTTCACTTATGAAAATGGGAAATGGAGCGAAGGTAAACTCTTTAATACTTATGACATCACCATGTCAGTTGCTTCAAATTGTTTGCATTACGGTCAGGCAGTTTTCGAAGGAATGAAAGCTTTTAAAGGTAAAGACGGTAAGGTCAGAATTTTCCGTCCCGATGAAAATGCACGCCGTCTGATTTCTTCTTGTGAACATTTGCTTATGGCGACTTTCCCGGAAGAGAAGTTTATTGAAGCGGTCAAAACTGTTTTGCTTGACAATTTGGACTACATTCCGCCCTATGGAACCGGCGGTTCAATCTATATCCGCCCCGTAATGTTCGGTACTACTCCGCAGATCGGTATTTCTTCCAGTTTGAAATATGAACTCGTAATCATGGTTGTTCCGGCAGGTCCGTACTACAAAGGCGGTATCAAACCGGTTAATGCGATGATTTCTGATTATGACCGTGCGGCGCCTTTGGGTACAGGTACAATCAAGTGTGCAGGTAACTATGCGGCAAGTTTGTATCCGACCAAGATTGCTAAAAATGCCGGTTGCGCAGTAGGACTTTTCCTTGATCCGAAAACCCACGAGTACATCGATGAATTCGGGACAAGCAACTTCTTCGGTATCACCAAGGACAATAAGTACGTTACTCCGCAATCACCCTCAATTCTTCCGAGTATTACCAACAAGAGTTTGATGACCATCGCTGAAGATTTGGGCATGACTGTCGAACGCCGTCCGGTTCATGTGAGCGAACTTGCTGAATTTGTTGAAGTCGGTGCTTGCGGTACTGCGGTTGTTATCACTCCGGTCGGCAAAATTTTCTATGGCGACAAAGTCTTTGAATATCCGTCAGAAATCGGTCCGGTTTCCAAGAAACTTTATGATACCATTACCGGTATCCAGTATGGCGAAATCGAAGATAAGCACAATTGGACTGTAGAACTTTAATTTGCTCGGACGAGGAATAAAAAATGGAAATTTTCAGAACTGTTCAGGAAATGCAGAATTATGCAACTGCTTCTCTCCGTGCAGGTAAAAAAATTGCACTTGTGCCGACGATGGGTTTTTTGCATGAAGGACATTTGTCGCTTATAGACATTGCCCGTGAGCACGCAGATTTGGTAGTGGTCAGTATTTTTGTTAATCCGACACAATTTGGGCCGAATGAAGATTTGGATAAATATCCGAGAGATTTTCAGCGGGACAAAGACTTGTGTGAACTGCGTGGAGCATCGGCGATTTTTGCTCCCGATCCGTCAGAAATGTATGCGGATAATCGCAGTACTTGGGTTGTTGAAGAGAAACTTTCTACTAAACTTTGCGGAAAAAGTCGTCCGATTCATTTCCGTGGAGTTTGTACAGTTGTGAGCAAACTTTTTAATATTGTTCGCCCTGATGTGGCAGTTTTCGGACAAAAAGACGCCCAGCAGGCAATGATTATCAAGCGAATGGTTCGTGATTTGAATTTTCCGATTGAAATTATTGTTGCGCCTTTGGTCAGAGATAAGAATAATTTGGCTTTGAGTTCTCGCAACAAGTATCTGGATGAGAATCAGAAAAAGGATGCATTGGTTTTGAGTAGATCACTTTTTGCGGCTAAAGAGGCGATTTTGACCGTCGGGGTCGAAGAAGCCGCAAATATTTGTGATGTTATCAAAGAGGAAATTGCCAAATTTCATGGCATTGTCGATTATGTTGAGTGCTTGGATAGCGAAACTTTGGAAGCTCCGACAAGTGACAGCAAAGAGTTGCTGCTTGCGGTGGCGGCTAAATTCGGTACAACCCGACTGATTGATAATATTTTAATTAATTTGGAGTAAATATGTTTAAATTAGACAGCAAACAAGCTGATTTTGAAAAGCAATTGAATGTGCTTTATAATCGTCCCGGTTATCCGCCGGAAATTGAAAAGGCGGTCGGTGCGATAATTGATGATGTGAAAGCAAACGGTAATGCGGCACTTTTCAAGTATGCGTTGCAGTTTGACAAGGTAACTTTGGATGTTGATACGATGAAAGTCGGTGCAGAGGAAATCAATGCGGCAGCCAAAATGGTTGCATTGGCGGATAAGAGAGCAATCAAAGCCGCTATCAGAAATGTGCAGACTTTTGCTCGTGCCACTATTCCGCAAAATTGGAAGTTTTCTCCTCGCGAAGGTGTCGTTTTAGGTGAAAAATTTACTCCCATGGAGCGAGTAGGGGTCTATATCCCAGGCGGCACAGCACCATTGTGTTCGACCGTTATCCATACCGCCGCAATCGCTAAAAGTGCCGGAGTTAAAGAAATTGTCGCAGTAACCCCTGCTAATAAAGAGGGCAAAGTCCACCCGGCAGTCCTTTATGCTATGAAGCAGGCAGGTGTAACTGAAATTTATAAACTCGGCGGTGTTTATGGTATCGCTGCAATGGCTTATGGTACTGAAACTATTCGCAAGGTTGAGAAAATTGTCGGTCCCGGTAATGCTTATGTAACTGCTGCTAAAAAGTTGGTTTATGGTCAGGTGGCAATCGATATGGTTGCAGGACCTTCTGAAATTATGGTAATTGCCGATGAGAGTGCCGACAAAAGTTTTGTGGCGGCGGATATGCTTTCGCAAGCAGAGCACGGCAGTGGTTTGGAGCAGGCGGTTTTGGTTACTACCAGTGATAAGTTATACAACGAAATTGAGGCGGAAATTCTTCGCCAGAGAGATGCATTGAGTCGTCAGGAAACAATCGACAGAGTTTTGGCAAAGGGCGTGTTTATTATCAAGGTTGATAATTTGAATAAAGCCGCTGAAATTGCCTCCAAGTATGCTCCCGAACATATTGAATTGCAAGTTAAGCGTCCGCAGGCACTTGCTCCAAAAATTAAGAGTGCAGGGGCAATTTTCCTGGGGGCATGGACTCCGGAGCCGATTGGAGATTTCTGTGCAGGGCCGAGCCATGTTTTGCCGACTGCGGGGAGTGGAAAATACTTCGGCGGTTTGAGTGTTGACGGATTTTTCCGTCGCAGCAGTTTGGTGCAGTACAGCAAAAAGGCGATCGAAAAAGAGGCAGGATATGCTCATCGTTTTGCGATGATGGAGGGACTTGACGGTCACGGCAGAAGTGCTACTATCAGAGTGAAAAATTTTAAGGGATAGGGTGATTTATGAGAGAGTATAAATCATATTTTAGAGAAGAAATCGAAGCAATGGCAGGTTATACCCCCGGGGAGCAGCCGAAAGTTAATCGATTGATTAAACTCAATACTAATGAAAATCCTTATCCGCCAAGTCCCAAAGCAATGGCGGTTCTGAAAGAGTTTGACAGCAGCCGTCTGCACCGTTATCCCAATGCTAATGCAGATGAATTTTGTGAAGCGGTGGCGAAACGATTCGGAGTTGACCGTAATATGGTTATTGCCGGTAATGGGTCGGACGATATTTTGACTATTACTTTCCGAGCTTTTACCAGTGAAAAGTTGTCAATGGCATGTTTAGAGCCTACTTATAGTTTGTATAAAGAGTTGATTCGCATGCAGAATGCGAAAATGCAGACAATTAAACTCAATACGGAAGATTTTTCGTTGCCCGAAAACTTTTTGGAACAGTCCAAAGGAGCGAATTTATTGATTATTACCCGTCCGAATGCGCCGACCGGGAATAGTTTTCCTTTGGCAAAAATCAGAGAAATTTGTGAAAAGTTTGACGGAGTGGTTTTGATAGACGAGGCGTATGCTGACTTTACCGATGATAACTGTATGGAACTTGCGGCAACTATGCCGAATGTGATTGTATCGCGAACTATGTCAAAAAGTTATTCGCTTGCAGGGTTGCGGTTTGCTTATGCGGTAGGACATCCGCAGTTAATTAAGGGGCTCTATAAACTCAAAGACTCCTATAATGTCGATATGGTCGCTCAAAAAGTCGCCTTGGCGGCTTTTGAAGATAACGAATATTTGGCAAAAAATGTCAAGGCAATTAAGGAAACTCGGGCGAGAGTTGCAGAATTTTTAAAAGGCTTGAAATTCAAGGTAGTAGATAGTGAAAGTAATTTTCTTTTTGTAAGTCCTCCGGATGAGAATGGAGAGCGGTATTTCAATGAATTGCGTAAAGAAAACATCATTTGCCGTTATTTTCCGGGTGAAATTACCGGTAAATATTTGCGTATAAGCATTGGAACATCGGAAGAAATGGACGAAGTTTTGCAAATAACTGAAAAAATTTACAAAAAAAATTGAAATTCAGCTTGAAAAAATAAAAAAGTGTATTATATTAAAGGCATGTTAAAGATGAAGTCTTAAACATAATGCATTTTTAAGTGCACCCATAGCTCAATTGGATAGAGCGTCTGGCTACGGACCAGAAGGTTAGGGGTTCAAATCCCTTTGGGTGTACCATTTTTTTTGCCCGAAAGGGCAATAAAAAATGGTACAACAAAGGATTTGAAAAAATGCGTTTTAGCATTTTAATATGCATACTATGCATATAACCCCGTAAAAAAAAGGGGTTCACCATTTTGCGGAGCAAAATTGAGCCTCTAAAGGCAAATCCCTATTTTTTTTGTTTTGAAAAAGGATATGCTTGTTAAAATTGACTGACTCGCGTACGATTTACACTTCGACCAATTTATAACTTCGCCTCTCGCATTTTTCAAAACAAAAAAAATCGACATAAAGAGGATGTTTTTCTTGATTTTTTTCAAAAAACGACTTGATTTTTTCATGTTTCTGGTGTAACTTATTAACGCCATCGGGGCTGTAGTCGGTATTTTCCGCTTCAGCTTGACCCTTTGGCTTTTTTATTTCTGTTAATTCAAGAAAAAAAATCTTAGTTTTTATAGAATAAAAATTTGACATTTTCTAAAAGTTGTGATATAATAAGTTTAGAAACTGGAGATGTGCTGCCTTCGGTGGCAGTCTTGAACACATCTGCCAGTTTTTCTTTTATTTCAACTTTGTGTAAATAAAAGCCTTGTCTATTAGGGCGTTGTTCAACTACAACTTCTCCTATATAAGGAATCCCATTCTTCTTGAGCAATCCTGGTGAAATAAGCATCCTCTTCCTTTTGAGTTGCTTTGAGTTTGGAGTAATCAGAATTAATCTGTGCAATCGTAAATCCGTTGAAAAATTCTATAATTTCATTTTCATCAACATCACGACCGAGTTCATTTGAAGCTCGTTGAGCAATCTCATCGGTATTCCCCTTTGGTCTATCTGCTGCATGCTTTTTCTGCCATTCCGGCTCATGCTTGAACCATGGATGAATAAATGAACCGGACATTTCAATTCCTTTTTGCCGTTCTGTGGGAATAATCTTTCCTTTGAGGTCATCTCCAAAAAGTTCAGTTGCTATTCTGTAAAATGGATATGCTTCCATTGCATAGGTTTGCCGTTCTCTTTGGAGTTTTCTAACACTTTGCTTTTGAAGCTCTTGGCGTTGCTTTGTTCTTGCCGCATTAAGCACACTCTGGGCGGTATTGTCGTCAAGTTCAAAAAGTTTGCTTTCAAGATACTCTTTGGCAGTGGTATAGTCCCAATCACTCAATAAGTTTTTATCCACCCCCAAGAGCACAGTAATCATCCGTTCTTTATCGCTATCTGGGACAAAAGGCTCATTAGGATCATAATCTTTTAAGTACCTAATATCCGGATTATTGGGGTCAAAAGTCCCGATATTATCAGTAGCACTCTTAATCTGATTAGGGGAGAAAACAATATACATGGAATCATTTTTATTTGTCGGATTTTTGATTATAATACTGTCGTAATCCCCACTATGCAAATTATTAAGTATTGCTGCGGTGTTGTGGTCATACCAATCTTGTGTATCATAATGTTTTGTTTCTGCATAAAATTTATCAATTTCAACAATTAATGGTTTTTCTGCTCTTAAATAGGCAGATATTATGCGTGGCAAACCTCCGCCCATATCTGTTGCGCCTTCTGCGTGGGCTTCCGCATTTTGTTTTTTTGTAGAAAAGAAAAATCCTTCATCTTTTATTGGCTTCATAATAAGTTTTCCAGCACTATCAACCCCTTTGATGTCGAATTTAGAACCGTTATCCCATGCCCCAAATTTTTCTGTATCAAAAATATTGAAATCTGCATTCGTGCCATGATACACTACAAGCGGTTCACCATTCTCATCAACAACCTTTGAATCCTTAAACCAGTTTTTAAATTGTGGCGTATCAGTTTGCGGAGCGATCGAGTACCTAACTCCATTGTCTGTATCTTCGCTCCCCTCCGGAGCAAATTCTTCTAAAAACTCCCAAATCGGAGCAAGGTCAAGTTTAAAATCTCTGATAACGACTTCAATATCCGTATGAGCGGTATACCGCTTGCCGTCACGCATATAGGTAACTCTTTCTCCATTCCACTTGTAATCAGGCTGTTCGTGGTCGGAGAAACGCAAGGTCATGTCATCTTCGCCGTTATTGACCTTTAAGTAATAACTTGTACCGCTGCTGTTCTCATCTTCTTCTATTATAGTGTAACCTAAACTTTCAGCATAAGCTCTTGCCATATCCCGAGCAGGGATAAGCAATTGTTTACTTTTCCACCAATACTCATAATCGGCTTCAATTTTTTTATCTGCGAGGTCTCTCCCACGCCAATCTGCCGTCTCCTTCAACTCTTCAATTTCTCTATAAAGCTCATTCTCTCTATCTTCGTAACTCCCCTCAATATGTTCAATCCGTTCATCTTCGGACATTTCCTGCCATTCTTCATCAAAAATATCATCAAATCTTTGACCGTTATAATCTTCTGCATTTAAGGTGTCTTTAAGAGCATTATTTTTTTTATCATCAATACCTTCAAGTTCGTTGCGATAAGATTCAAGAGTTCCTTCCTCACCTACCCAATAAATAGGTTCTACATCGTCGTAATCTTTCGGGTGAGGGCTACCCTCTTTTTCCCAATCGACTTCCAAAACCGGGGCATTTTCGCCATTTTTCAAAGAAAATCGCAATTTTTTTTGATTTTCGCTTGCATTTTCCGGATTTTGTGATTTATTATCCATAAAGTTGGAAATTGTCATAGTTGCTGCTCGTCCATTATGGAGCGCAGTTTTCGAGGGTTGTAGTACCCGTGGCATGTCCAACTTTATTTCATTATATTGGTTTGCTGTTATCTTAAATACAGACCTGATATGATTGGAGCGTCCAGTAACAACTGGATTTATTTCAATTCTATAAATATCTCCGGTAACTTCATCAAATCCGACAAAAGAAATATTTTTATCACGACTTTTCACTTGTTCAGGCATTGCCAATACTAATTCAACCGCGGCTTTTGCTTCTTCTGGAGAATTAAAATATTGAGAATGTCTACTGTATAAAAATTCATAATCTGCATACAGATTTTTTCCTTTTAATCCTGCCCAATCCATAAAACCGTTAATATGTGGTACTCTCCCATCAATAAGTTTATTTTTTTCTTCCGCATTATTGGGATCTCCGAGTTTTCTTAATGCAGCAGCATAGCGTATATCACCATTTGCGGCATTGGATTTTCTATCCCTTTGCTGTTTGGCGAGAGAACGGCGAAGGAGAGTTTTAATTTCGTTGTCAGTCCATTTTGCATTAAAACCGCACTTGCGGAGAGCCATTTTAATTTTCTGAACGAGAGATTTGAAAAAGCCTGCCTGCCCCAAATCTGCTTGATTTGCGAGAAATGCATCCACCGCTTCGAGATATTGAGATTTGTCCTCTAAATTAAAATTATGAAAATATATTATTGAAATTTTTTGTGATTATGCTATATTATTTATATAGGATTTATTTTTTTGGAGGGAATATGAGTTATTTTATGCGTGCAGTAGTTTTTGTTTCAATCTGTTTAGTAGCAGTGGGGAATGGATTGGTTTATGCTGCAAATAATGGAGTTGATTTTAGTAAAGTTTTACGCTCGAAACAACCGACTTTGGCGGTTTTGGAACAGTTCATTCGGTACAAATTTAACTTGCGGTTAGAGGGCAGCAAGACTCGCAAAAGTGCCTATTTACATTCTAGAAAAATTTTTGGTGTCCCCGCCGAAGAGATTGTTATTGTTTCAAATCCGCAAGGAATTGTCACGCAAATTGATATCATTTTTGCCAACAAAGGAGATTCAAGCAACGAGAAGCATTTACGCCGGACTTTGAAAGACACGGCTAAAACTTTGGAAGCTAACTTAACCAAAATTTTAGGCGCACCGTCGCGCGGAAAATTCGGAAATGGGGAACTGGAGGCGGATGCTTTGGTTTGGTCTGACAAGATTGCTAAATTTTATTTGGAATTTAACAAAAATGAGTATGTGATTTTACACATTTGTTATAACTCCAAAGACTCTTCGGATAATAAAAAAACTGCCGTTTTATCGCTCAAAGATTTGCCAAAAAACATCAAGCGCGCCGCAAATGGTGATGTCTTTATTGACAATATTCCTATGGTAAATCAAGGCGCAAAGGGGTATTGTGTGGTCGCTTCGATGGAGCGGCTTCTGCGTTACTACGGGATCACCAGTTTGACTCAGCACCAACTTGCCGATTTGGCAAAAACTACCGAAGAAGGAACTTCTATGGATAGATTAATCAGCGGAACTCGTGATTTCCGTCGGGAAATGAACTTGGAACTCATTCAATGCGGTGAAGTTAATGTAAAGACCATAAAAAAATACACTGACCTTGGAATTCCGCTTTTATGGCGCATGAAACCGAATGCGGAATTTAGTCGTTTTTTGAGCATGAGCCGTAAATCACGCAATAGTTTCGATTCGCCGAAATCATGGTTGAAGTCGGTTAAAAATTACAAAATTCCTTCGCAGGGCGGCAGTCATGTCTGTATGATTGTCGGTTATAATGAGGAAACCGAAGAGATTGCAATCAGTAATTCTTATGGAGATAATGAAATTACTCCGGCTTGGGTGCCGATAAAATTTGCAAAGAAAGTATCGCAGGGATTTTTGTTTACTTTTGCTCCCAAGCGGTAATTAGATAAAAAGGGGATATTATGGATAACATTTTAGAGATTAGAAACTTATGGAAGTCTTATGGTAAAAACAAAGCGGTTCTGCGTGATGTTTCGCTGGATGTGAAAAAAGAGGAGATACTTTTTCTGCTTGGGCCGTCGGGTTGTGGGAAATCGACGCTTTTGAGAATTATTGCAGGCTTGCTGAAAGAGGATGAGGGTGAACTCAAACTTAATGGCGAACTTGTAAATAATATTTCGCCTGAAAAACGAAAAACTGCGATGGTTTTTCAGAATTATGCTTTGTGGCCGCACTTGACGGTTTTTGAGAATATCGCTTTTGGGCTGAAAGTTGCCAAAAAAAGTAAAGATTTTATCCGCAGCAAAGTTGGGGAGCTGCTGCAAATCATTCGCATGGAAGAGTTTAGTGATAGAAAAATTACTTCGCTCTCCGGTGGACAACAGCAACGAATTGCCCTCGCTCGTGCTTTGGCAATCAATCCGGAACTCCTGCTGCTTGATGAACCACTCTCAAATTTGGATGCGAAATTGCGTGAAACCATGCGTAATGAGATTCGTAAAATTATTAAGGACAACCATTTAACTGCGATTTATGTTACTCATGATCGCAATGAAGCAATGGCGATTGCGGATAGAATTGCCATTATGCGTGATGGTGTGGTGGTGCAGTTGGGGAGTTCTTTTGAGTTATATGATTATCCAAACTCCAAGTTTTCGGCGGAATTTATGGGGGAAGTAAACTTTTTTGAGGGTAAATTCATTGAGAAATTGGCTGATAAAAAGTTGGTATTCGCAACTCCGTATGGAAATTTAATCGCCAATAACTACTATGATTATGATTACTCTGCCAATCAGAAAGTTTCAGTTGCAATCAGAATTGAGAATATAAAAATTGCCGAAAATGAACAGGAGAATGCCCCGAATCAAATTGAAGCAAAATTGCTTGATTCTTGTTTCATGGGGGATCGTGGCGAGTATCTTTTTGAACTTGCTGATGCCAAAACGGTACGGGTGTCTGTAAGTCCTTTTGCGAATTTGGAAAAAGGTAAAACCTATATTCTTATATTGTCTGAAGAAAAATTGATTGTGGTAGAGGAATAAATTTATGTGGAAAAAGATTTTAATTGCCTTTGCTCCGATAGTTTTTTTGATATTATTGGTTTTTTTGATGAGAGAAAAGGGAGTAGTAGAGGATTTTTCTGCGGGGGCTGATGAGTGTGATTATTTAGTCATTATCACTCCTAATAGCGACCAAATCAAGTACGAATTTGCCCGTGCATTCGAGGAGTATTACTTCAAAAAATACAACCGAAAAGTCAAAATTGATTATCGCAATATGGGCGGTACAAGCGATATTGTCCGTTATATTTATGACCGCTATCAAGCCGAATTCAGAAGTTATTATCAGACGGTTTTGAAAAAAGAGTGGACAAGCGAAATTGAGCAGAACTTTGCCAATTATTATTTGACTGACGACGGAAGTGAAGCGTTTGCGGCTCGGCAGGCATTTTTAGCATCGGATGTTTCAATCGGTATCGATCTTTTTTGGGGCGGCGGCACTTATGACCAGAACCGCCACGCGCGAAGAGGTTTCGCTGTCAATGCCGGTGTGGCGGAAAGACACCCGGAGTATTTCCATGAAGATGTAATTCCAATGTACTATTCAGGTGAGAAACTTTATGATGAAAATGGGCGTTATTACGGAGTTTGTCTGTCAAGTTTCGGAATTTGCTATAACCCGGATCGTTTGCGTGAATTGAATTGCAGTTGCCGAGAGAATAATGAGGAATATTTAGCGGCTGAATGGGAGAGTTTAGGCGATAAACATTTTTTCAATAGTCTGGTGCTTGCAGACCCTAGCAAGTCGGGTTCGGTCAATAAGTGCTTTGAAACGATTATTCAGCACACGATGACCTGTGCGGTAAAACAATATGGTGAGGAAAAAGGTCGGGAAATCGGTTGGCGTAACGGAATGAATTTAATAAAAAGAATGGTTGGAAATACAATTTTTGTTACTGACAGTGCTTCTAAAATTACTCGGGAGGTGGCAGCAGGAAATGGTGCCGCCGGGATTGCGATTGACTTCTATGCTCTTTTGGAGAATGAGTACAGTGCGGCAAATTCAGTTGATAATGTTGCTTCGATTTATTACAATGCGCCTAAATCCGGCTCACCGCTCGGTGTTGACCCGATTCAATTGCTTCGCGGTGCTCCGAATCGCAAGGTGGCAGAGGAGTTTATTGACTTTATGTTGTCGATAGAGGGACAGAAAATTTGGGATTACAAAGTCGGAACTCCCGGTGGACCCGTCAAGTATGTTCTGCGCCGTCCGCCGGTTAGAAGAGATTTATATCAGGAGAAATATCTTAAATATTTTGCCGACCCGTCGTATCGTCCTTATGATGGGGCGGCAAATGTCCAATATCGTGGAGATTGGACAGGGAAATATTTCAGTTTGATCGGTACTTTGATTCGTTGTACCATGCTGGATGTCGAACCTGAATTAAAGGCGGCTTGGCGAGCGATAATTGAGGCGGGCGGCCCTGAAAAAGTTCCGTTGGCGTATGAGGCTTTTTGTCGGGAGATTGTGCCGTATAGTCAATGCGGTCAAGCGGCAAGTGGACTCTATGTCAATTCTCAAAATTCGATGTTAGATGTGGTGCAACTTCGTAAAAGTTGGAGTGAAAAGGCAGTCAAAAATTTCCTTGACGCTAAAAAATTAGCAGAGGAGGGGAGATAAAATGTTTTTGAAAAGTTTTATGCGTTATTTAATTTTTGCATTGATTGCGGCATTTCTTTTTATGTTTCTTATCATGCCGATCTATTTGGTGGTATCAGAGGGGCTTCATATAAGTTACATAAGAGAGGTTTTTGACAATAAAATTTATGTTTCGGGGATAATGAACTCGCTTTTGATTGCAGTTGTTACGACAGTTTTTAGCTTATTGATTGCATTTCCGCTGGCATTAATTTTTGACAAGTACGATTTTTGCGGGAAAAAGTGGACATCGTTTATGATTATGCTTCCGATGATTTTGCCGCCATTTGTCGGTGCATTGGGGATACAACAATTATTAGGCTACTATGGGGTGGTCAATACGATTCTTGCGGAATGTTTGGGAGTTGTGCGAATAGACTTTCTGGGTGGAGAAAATAAACTCATGCTGGTTTGTTTTACAGAAGCGTTGCATTTGTATCCGATTTTGTATTTAAATTTAGTTGCTTCGTTGGGTGCGATAGATCCGACACTTAATGAGGCGGCGAAAAATTTAGGAGCAACTGCCTTTGAAAGATTTACAAAAATTACTTTGCCTCTGGCGAAAAATGGAATTTTTGCCGGATGCAGTATTATTTTGATTTGGAGTTTCACAGAATTGGGGACACCGTTGATGTTCGGTTTCAATCGGACTATGCCGGTACAAATATTTAACGGCCTTACGGAGATTGAAAGCAATCCAGTGCCGTATACTCTGGTAAGTTTGATGTTATTTTTCTCGGCAGTGCTTTATTGTATTGTCAAGTTGATTTTCAAAACTCCCGAAAATGTTATTACCAAAGGAGTTTTATCCGCCAATCAAGTAAAAGTATCGGGAATTGGAAAATTTTTGCCGATAAGTTGTTTCGGTGTGGTGGCATTTTTCAGTATTTTGCCGCACATTGCCTTAATTTTGACTGCATTCGGGCGGGATTTTTATCAGAGAATTGTACCTGCAAGTTTCACTCTGACCCACTTTGAGGAGGCACTATCCAACAAGTTGGTGGTACCGAGTATTGTTAATAGTTTGCAGTATTCGCTTTTGGCAACATTGATTGCGCTTTTTGTTGGTTTTATGGGGGCATATATTGTAATTAAGTGGCGACTTCGAGGGGGGATGCTGTTGGATATTCTTTGCATGCTTCCTTTGGCAGTGCCGGGGATAGTGGTTGCATTCGGTTATATCGGCATGAGTAACGAATTTTTATTTGCAAAAAAATACTTGAATCCGGCCTTGAATCCATTTTTGCTTCTTGGATTTGCCTATGCAATCAGGCGGATACCTTATGTGATTCGCAGTGCGGCGGCGGGATTGCAACAGACGCCTGATGATTTGGAGTTGGCGAGTAAAAATTTAGGTGCTGGCGAATTTAGAACAGTTATGAAAATCACTATGCCGTTAATTTTGAGCAATTTGATTGTTGGAGGCTTGTTTGCTTTCAGCTTCTCTATGTTGGAAGTATCTGATTCACTTATTTTGGCACAGAAGCAGCAGTATTATCCCATTACCAAAGCACTTTTTGAGTTGTCGCAATTTTTGGGAGAGGGGCCGGATATTGCGTGTGCATTCGGAGTTTGGACGATGTGTTTCCTTGCCTCGACACTTTTTGGGGCGTCAGTTTTGGCACATAAAAAAATATCTTCGGTCTTTAAGTTATAGCGTTATTTTTTGTCGGCGAGGAGATATTGCTGATAGAATTTTGCAACCAGCGGAGCGCAACTTGAACCGCCGGAAATACCGTCTTCGATAATTAGGGCCATTGCATAGGTGCGATTGTTGTAAGTTACAAAGGAGATAAACCAAGTATTTTGTCGGCGATTCTGTCTGGAACCGATTTCAGCAGTACCGGTTTTGCCGTAGATTTGTAAGTTCTCCACTTTCGCCTGTCTGCCTGAACCGGAAGCAGAGTTGACTACTTGGAACATGCCGAGTTTGACATTTTCGATATTCTGCGGAGAAGCCGCCAAGCGAGAAAGCACTTTAACATCACGCTCCATCAAAATATTTCCATTGCGGTCAACAACTTTATTTACCAAATGCGGTTGATAGACCGTTCCGCCATTAGCGAAAGCTGCAGCGTAGAGGGCGGCTTGCAAGGGCGAAATGGTAATTTTTCCCTGGCCGATGGAGATCAAAGCAGTATCAAATTCTGTCCAACGAGTTTTGTCCACTCTTAACTTATATTCTTCGGTGGGCAGAATCCCTTTGGAAGTGGGGATTTCCAAGTTGCAGTTTTGCCCTAAATTGGCACTTTTAAACATCTCATAGAGTTTTTCTCTGCCGAGATTGAGTCCGTGTTCGATAAAATAATCGTTGCAGGATTTCTCCAAAGCGGTATATAAATTCATTTTGCCATGACCGCCGATACGGTATGAAGCGCAATTTATTTTGGTATTCCCGATGTGGGTTGTTCCGTCGCAAGTTACGGTGGAATCGGGATTAACTCCGCTCTCCAAAATCGCCAAAGCGACTAAAGGTTTGAGGATTGACCCCGGTGCAAAAAGTCCGTTAGTAACTTTGTTCAGCAACGGTGCTTGCGGACTGTTGAGAAGAGTTCGATAGTATTCTCCATTGACTTTCGGAAAAAAGTAGTCCAAATTAAAACTCGGTCGTGACACACTTGCTAAAATGTCGCCATTGTCTGCATCAATCAGAACTAATGCTCCATTCTGTTTTTCCAGTAACTTCTCCGCAATAATTTGAGCTTTCATGTCAAGTGTCAAAACAATGTGGTTACCATTAACCGGAGCAACTTCGTGGATGATATTTTTTCTGACATAACCCAAGTTGTCCACCTGCACGATAGAATATCCCGGTTGACCGCGCAGTCCTTTTATCTCATTATTGACAGTACCGTCAAAACTTTTTTCCAAACCCTCACGACCGACAAAGTCACTGATGTAATAAGAGTATTCTTTTTTGTCATCGGCTTTGCTTACATCTTGCTTCCCGATGTAACCTATAATATGTGCCGCCAGAGATTTATGCGGATAACTTCTGTATGAATCAACCTCCAATGCCCAGATTTCAGAATTAAGGGCTTTTTCGTTAGCGACGACCATCTCTTTTGGAGTTAGATTGGTGAAAACCGTTATCGGCAGACCGGGAGTTTGAATCAGATGTCGGCGAATATCTTTGTCGGTAAGTTTGTTTTCACGATTCAGCCAAAAAGCCATTTCATTGATCAAGGCCGAAATGCGGGTAACGGTTTTGTCACGAGAACCGATACGCAATTCATTGGGATAAAGCATCAAATTTATCTCCGGATTGGTGTCGGCAAGAATATACATGTCGGAGGTGAAAATTTTACCTCGTTGTGCCGGGATACGGATTTTTCTGATTGATTGAGTAATAATTTTGTCACGGTACTCATTTTGCTTATAGATTTGCAGATAATAGAGTTTACCGGCAATTATTGCAGTTAAAAGACAGCAGCAGATAATCAAAAATAAAATACTGAATTGTTGAATAGAGTTAAAATTTTTATCCATGATTATCGCCTCGATGAGTAATAGTAATTGTAGGAGTGAGAGGTGTTATCAGACTTGAAAACTTGCTGAATTTTAAGTTTTCCTGCAATAAATTCCAAGGTCGGCAAAAGTATAACTGTGCCGATACACCCCAAAAGGAACTGGAATCCGATAGTTGAGAGAAATAATGGGATATCGACTATTATCGAATAGTTGCTGAAAAAGTTTGCTCCCATGCCGATTAAATAGATAATGCAGAAAATAATTCCACCGATAACAGAGTTTACGAAAAGCCCCCGATGGATAAAGTGCCGATAGGTTTTCAGCAGCAAAAGCGTCGTAATTAATGATATTGTCATAACCGGAATTGTGCGGGAAAAGATAAAAAAATCCAAAATTACTCCCATAAACAATGCCGTAAAAAAGGTAAATAATCGACTGTTTGTTTGAGCGAAATACAACAATCCAACAGCACTTATCGGAAAAAATATCCCGATATTACCGAAAAGAATTTCGATAAGCAATAAAATTGAACAGCTGAAAATTGTAAAAAAAACTTTCATAAAATCTTATTGTTTAAGTTGACGAAAAATTTGTTTGTTGTCCTGCGGATTGTATAAATTTACTTCTGCTTTCTCAAAAACGACCGAAGTTCTCCAACCGGGGCCGAAAATATTTAATGATTCAACATAGTAAAGGTTATTCTGCTTTTTAAAAGAGTTGATTTCCAGAGTTCTGGCAACCTTGTTTGCTAAATAACTGTTACTGTCGGCAAAAAATTCTGCTTTCAATGTAAAAAAGTATTTTTCTGCGACATAAATTTTTACCAACTCATTGCTTTTCGGATTTTTTAGGAGAAAAACTCGGCAGTTAACCATTTTAAGCGTAACATTTTCAAGTTCTTCGACCAAGTCATAGTAGAGAAAATTCATCGACAAATCGGCAGGGTCAAGGCCGCTTCGCTCTAATTTTGAACCATTTTCAGGTGGATTTTTGTGCATGGGTACGATATTATTTTCTTTGCTTTGGCCGATGAAATATCCCTCGTTATTATTGATGATAATTTGAGACATGGAGCGTTCAGGAGTGATAATTACACCCATAAAAAGCGGATATTCTTCTGCTTCGTCATCGCCACGGCGCAAGTGTTCGACATAGCCGTCCAAAATAGCGTATGAACTGCCGTTATTTCTTGCAACTCCGTCACGCAAAATTTGCATAAACTGCACCGCAGAATATTTCTGTTCTTCGGCAACGAGAGTAACTGCAATCGCCAAAACAGCCATTAAACTGCAAAAGATTTTTTTCATCGCTCATAACTCCTTGTTTTTAAATTATTTATATAAAGTTTTTCCGTCAGAGTCAATTGCAACAACTGCCGGGAAATCCTCAACTTCAAGGCGGTAAATCGCCTCTGCACCTAAATCTTCGTAAGCAATAATGTTGGCTTTTTTGATTGATTTGGCAATTAAAGCACCCGCTCCGCCGGTGGCAGCAAAGTAGATACAGCCATATTCTTTCATGGCATCAACAACTTGAATCGAGCGATTACCTTTACCGATCATACCGCGAAGTTGGCAATCTTTAATTAATCGCGGTGAGTAGGCGTCCATTCTGCCGCTGGTAGTCGGGCCGGCACTGCCGATCGGCATTCCGGGCTTGGCGGGGCAGGGGCCGACGAAGTAAATAATAGCATCCTTCAAGTTGCAAGGAAGTTCTTTGCCCTCGTCTAATGCCGCAACCAAACGCTTGTGTGCCGCATCTCTGCCGGTATAGATTACGCCTGAAATTAAAACCATGTCACCTGCTTTAAGTGATTTTACTTTGTCAAAAGTCAAAGGTGTCGATAACTTAATAGTATTTTTTTCCATAATTACAACTCCACTTCGTAATGTCTTGCTGCATGGCAATTCAAGTTGACCGCAAGCGGCATGCTGGCAATATGACATGGATAATATTCAATATGTACTGCCAGAGCGGTAGTATCTCCGCCAAGTCCTTGCGGACCTACTTGTGATTGATTGATTTTAGTTAAAATTTCCTCTTCCAATTCGGCATATAAAGGGTTCGGATTTTTCTCTCCGACTTTGCGGAGCAGAGCCTTTTTGGCAAGGAATGCACATTTCTCAAAAGTTCCGCCGATTCCGACTCCGACAATTGTCGGGGGGCAGGGGTTGCCGGAGGCATTGACCACAGTATTAACGACGAAATCAACTACGCCTGCTTTGCCGTCGGAGGGTTTAAGCATTTTGACGCCGCTCATATTCTCCGAACCGCCGCCTTTGGGAGCGAAAGTGATTTTGAATTTATCCCCTGCAACGAGGTCATAATGGATAACTGCAGGGGTGTTGTCACGGGTATTTTTGCGTTCAAAAAGCGGATCGGTAACAATTGATTTACGCAAATATCCCTCTTGATATCCTTGCCGAGTACCCTCATTAATTGCATCAGCGAGAGTGCCGCCATCAATTTCAATTTCCTGACCGATTTCTACGAAGAATACGGCAAATCCGGTATCTTGGCAAATCGGCATATCTTCATTTTTGGCAATATCGGCATTCAAAATACATTGATTTAAAAAGTCTTTTGCCAGAGGATTAGTTTCAGATTGTTCGGCACATTGCAGTTTGCAATAGACATCATCGGGGAGAATTTTAGTTCCTTCAATGCAGCATTTTTTTACTGCTTCGACAATTTCAGTAAATTTTATTTTTCGTTTCATTATATCATGCCCGGTTTGGTTAATTATTAATTTGAAGCGGAATTTTTGTATTTCCGATAACGCTTCATAATACTTTTAACATATTTTTTTGTGGAAGGAATATCGATATTCTCCACCACGCCTTTTGGGTTTTCTTTTGCTAACTTTGCGTACTTATCGGCATTTCTGTATCCAGCATTGTAGGCACAGAGAGTAAGTTCGATTTTGTCATCATACTTACTGTAACGCTGCATAACTTTTTTCAAGTACCAACTGCCGATAGCGATATTGAGTTCGGGGTCAAAAAGTTCATAGTTGGTCCGAACTTTTTGCTTGTGGGCTTTTGCCCAATCAATCACCGAAGCTCTGGGGAGAAGTTGCATAAGCCCGATTTCGCCTGCTTTGCCACGGCTTCTCGGATTAAATTTGCTCTCCTCAAAAATCACTGCCCTAATCAACTCTTCATCGATATTATTCAACTTGGCATGGCGTTTAATAATATCAGCATATTGGGTGTCATCAACCAAAAAATTCCGCACATCCCCGGCAATCGGCAGTACCAGCAATAGCAATGCCATAACTGCTAAACCGATTAAATAATATCGGAAAAATGTTTTTTTTTTGTTCTTTTTTGTACTCAAATTTGCCACCGAAGAGTTGATTTAAAACGGAAAAGGCTGAATATTTACCTTTGGTAAGCAGTAAATATTCAGCCTGTAAGTCAATAATTATTTTTCAGAATTTTCGTTCTGATTCGGTTTTTTTGGCATGACAACTTGGAGATGAAGTTCACGCAACTGCTTTAATGAAACCGGAGCGGGGGCATTCATCATCAAGTCCTGTGCCTGCTGGTTAAACGGGAACGCAATCACTTCACGGATATTGGGTTCGTCAGCAAGCAACATGACGGTACGGTCAACACCCGGAGCGATACCGCCGTGCGGAGGCGCACCGAGTTTGAATGCGTTAATCATGCCGCCGAATTTTTCATCGACGACGCTTCTATCGTAACCTGCGATTTCGAATGCTTTGTACATAACGCTCGGCATGTGGTTACGGATAGCACCTGAAGAAAGTTCAATACCGTTACAAACAATGTCATACTGGTAAGCAAGGATATCCAACGGGTCTTTATTGAGCAATGCATCCATGCCGCCTTGGGGCATAGAGAATGGGTTATGGCTGAAGCAGACCTGATTGGTTTCTTCATCGAGTTCGAACATCGGGAAGTCAACAATCCAGCAGAACTTGAATTCGTCATTATTGATAAGTTCAAGAACTTTGCCGAGTTGAGTAATAACTGCACCGCCGACTTTCTGTACGAGTTTCTCATTGTCAGCGAGGAAGAAGAGTGCGTCACCCTCCTGAATGTCGCCTGCTGCTTTGAGAGAAGCGAGAATTTCGGGGTTAAGGAATTTTACGATCGGGCTTTTTTCGCCTTCGCTTGTCCAGATGATGTAAGCCATACCTTTAGCACCGTTTTCCTGTGCAAAAGCGATCATATCATCGAAGAATTTACGGGGTTTAGCAGCAACTTGCGGAGCTTTGATAGCACGGACAACTCCGCCGTTATCGACAGTAGAAGCGAAAGCTTTGAAGTCACAACCGCGGAAGTTTTCGGTAACATCGATCATTTCCAAGGGGTTGCGCAAGTCGGGTTTATCTGAACCGAAGCGGCGCATTGCTTCCAAATAAGGAATGCGGGGGAATGCACCTTCGGTAAATTTCTTGGTTGAGAATTTGCCGAAAATGTGGTGGAAAAGCCCTTCAATTACGCCGAAAAGTTCATCCTGTTCGATGAAACTCATTTCAATATCCAACTGATAAAATTCACCCGGACTGCGGTCTGCACGAGCATCTTCGTCACGGAAGCAGGGTGCAATCTGGAAGTAACGGTCGAATCCGGCAACCATCAACAACTGTTTGAATTGCTGCGGAGCCTGGGGCAACGCGTAGAATTGACCCGGATGCAAACGGCTCGGAACGAGGTAGTCACGAGCACCTTCGGGACTGCTTGCGGTCAAAATCGGAGTTTGGAATTCATTAAAACCGATAGAGGTCATATATTTACGCATTTCGGCGATGACCTGTGAACGCAAAATGATATTTTTGTGCAAACGCTCTTTTCTCAAATCGAGGAAGCGGTATTTAAGACGCATTGCTTCGGGAGCCTGATCGTCTTTGGCAACTTGGAAGGGGATAACTTCTGCTTCGCCGAGAACTTCCATGTTTTCAGCAGCGACTTCGATTTCACCGGTTGCGAGTTTGGGGTTGACAGTACCCTCTGCACGGGCAACGACTTTGCCGGTGAAGCGGATAACAGTTTCAACACGCCAGTTGTCCAATGCCTGATAGCAGGCGCTTTCGGGGTTAATAACAACCTGGGTCAAACCGTAGTTGTCACGGAGGTCGATAAAAATCACTCCGCCATGGTCTCTCACACTATGCACCCAACCGGAAAGAATTACATCTTTGCCGACATCACTTTTGCGTAAATCTCCGCAAGTATTTGTTCTATAATAATTCATTTTATTTCCTTTTTTTAAGATAGTTAAAAT
>JAZRSP010000110.1:0-2305 GCA_045651565.1 Victivallaceae bacterium
AAAATCCCCAAAGTGGGGTATATTAGGTAACATAGTCGGGATATAGCGCAGCCTGGTTTAGCGCGTTTGACTGGGGGTCAAAAGGTCGAGAGTTCGAATCTCTCTATCCCGACCATTTTTTTTGTTCTCTACAATCCAGTCCTTTATGACTGGATTTTTTGTGTCTTGATTTTACCCAAAGAACCACAGGCATTTACAGCAAATCATCTCCCAAACAGAGAACAAATAGAGAACGCAAAATTCTCTCTAAATCGGTGTGTTTTGAATAAAGTCCCGGCAAATTCTCTGTTTATAAAAGTCGCCGGTCGTTTATGAAAGAATTGTTTGTAAGACATTAGAGAGCAGCTTTTTACAGAAATATCGCAGAAATAACGCAAGAATCTCTATTTTTGCTGTTCTCTATTTGCCGACCTTAACTTTGGATGAACGCTTGGCGTTCATCGCTGATCATATCCACGGACAGCCTGAAGTTTGTATCCGATACTTTGTGCCGGATGAGCGCAAAAATGGTGGGGGAATTTGTTGAAATTTCCAAGATAGCAAAAAATATCTACCACAGACGGAATACTCGTGTTTGCAGATGGGAACAGCCTGCTGATCAGAGATATTATTTGCATATCAACAAAATAAGTTAAAATCTGGCACGCTTTTTGCTTGTATGTTGGTGGATACAATCTTTACCAACATGGAGGCCTGACATGAAACTTTGTGGACTTGATTTTGAAACCGCCAACAGTTGCAACGGCAGCATCTGTTCTGTCGGAGTGGCTATTGTAGAAAATGGAGAGGTGCTTGAACGGAAAGAGTATCTCATAAAGCCGCACAAATCGCTCGATTGGATGAGTAAATTCTGCCGAGATATCCACGGAATAACTTATGAAGATTTACGGGAAAGCCCAGAGTTTTCAGAAGTTTGGCAGAGTGTAAAAACAATGCTGATTTCTGCGGATTGCGTAGTAATCCACAATGCTCCGTTTGATCTGCGACATTTACATAATATCTTATCTTTGTATCATTTACCATCCGTTTCATTTGATTATGTATGCAGTTTGCAACTCTGCCGACACCATTTCCCAGATGCACATTCTCACAGCTTGAATTGTATGGCAGATATGTTTGGCATAACATTTCAACACCACGATGCCCTGGAGGATGCTGAAACCTGTGCGAAAATCGCTTCTCAATTGGAAATTCCGGAAAATTTCATTTGCCGGTTTGAATGTTTACAGAACGCGTGATAGGTTACATTTTGAGCAATGCTAATCAAATTTTGAAAGGTTGGTATATGGATAACTTGATTTTAACTGGATGGTTTTGGAAAGATTATGCAATCGCAGCAGCGGTGGCTTTACGTCATTATAAAAAAGCAGATATTTATGGGGTGAGCACTCACCGTTTGCCGGAGATGCTCAAAGAAGTCGGTAATAAATACAAAGAAATTGCCATTCTCGGCGTGGGCTTATCAGGCGATGCGGAATTGTTGGAAAAGGCATTGAGCAAACTGCAGAAAAACGGTGTTCATGTCCGCTGGATCAGTGCATTGGATTTTCCGGAATATATTGGCGATAATATCCGTAAAAAACTGGATTCTTTTGTCTGCTATGATGACGGCATTACCGAAGCAACCAGTCAGTGTTTTAACATCTCTTATAATGATATTGCTCCGCTTGCCGGACAGGATGTTCCGAAAAATTTGCGTTCCGTTCACGAACTTTTGGAAGCGGCAATGTATTTTTACCGCAACTTTCAGGATGAGCGGGCTTACGGCATGGCAATATACCATATCTCTCATAACGAGCCGGAATCCCGGTGGGGAAATTGCGAAAGACAGATGATTGAACACTACCGCCGCTACGGTCACCGGGAGCTGGTGGGCAAAAGTGCTTGTATGATGGATTTGCAGGAGCGTATTAACCGTATCGCTCCCAGAGACAAAGCGAGAGTTTTCATCTACGGCGAAAGCGGAACCGGTAAAGAGACGATTGCGATGTTCATTCACACCAAATCTCCGCGAAAAAACGAACCATTCTGCACCTTCAACTGCGCCAGCGTTACTCCGAATTTGCTGGAAGACCGCTTCTTCGGACATGAAAAGGGGGCATTCACCGGGGCCAATGAACAGAAAAAGGGACTCTTTGAAATCGCCAACGGCGGCACACTTTTTCTTGACGAAATCGGCGAAATGCCGCTGGAGGCCCAAGGAGTACTGCTCCGTGTACTGGAAGGAGGAAGATTTACCCGTGTCGGCGGCACAGAAGAAGTTTCCGTGGATGTGCGATTGATCACCGCCACCAACCGGGACTTG
>JAZRSP010000111.1:0-1541 GCA_045651565.1 Victivallaceae bacterium
ATCTTCTTCGGTAACAAGTTCCATAGTTCTCAAGCCGGCAAGTTTAGTTACCTGCATATCTTGATTACTGCAAGTTAAATCGTACAAATTTTGTTCGCCATAACCATTAGGATACCAGAGGCGGGGATTTTCTATAACAAAATTACAAGAAACTTTGTTTTTACCTTTTTTAAGGTCAGCTTTTACAGTTTTGACTTGACCGTCAATAGAGAAAGTAAACTCATCTTCACAATTTTCAGGTGCAAAAAGTTCTGCAACTGCGGTCAATTCAACTTTGTTGTTTTCATGTTTCTGCTTATTATAAAGTGCATCAATTCTTGATTTATTGACTCCAACCAATTTAATTTCATCGTAAATTCCGCAAATCGGCAACTTTACGCCCCAGTCCCAACCGCCATGACACATGGTTTTGCGAATCAAATTTGTGCCTTGCAAAATTGTATGGCGCAACATTCCATAGTCGGGCGCAATTTCTTTTCGTTTCTGAATTTCAATCATTGGATTCTGGATATAGAATTTAATCTTATTGCCAGTTGGTTTCAAAAACTTTTTCACCTCAATTTTTTGTGCCGCAAACTGATTACCTGACTTAAAAATCTCAACTCCATTAAGTATGCAAGTGCAGAATGTATCAATCATCGACATGGTCAAATAGATATATTCATTATCAAAGAGTTCGGCAGGAACATCAAAGTTTTGAGAAAACTCCCAGTCATGCTTCCAAACTTCCTGCATGAGAAGTTCATTTTTGCCGTAATAGGGATCAGGAATAATTCCGGCAGTCAAAAGGGCATGATAATTATCGCCAGGGAGTACAGCTTTAACAACTTTATCTCCTAAAAATGTACTGGTCATCTCCCATTCTGAATTAAAAGTATAAATATTATCCATTTTATTTCCTTGTTTATTTTATTAGTAAAATTTTGCTAAATGGTCTATAATCAATGCTTTCTGCAACTTATCACAATCGCAATCTTCTTTGGGTTCAAAGGTTAAAACCACCTTGTCCTGCGGTGCAACCAATATGCTGTTGTCGCTAAAAGTTCCCTTAATTCCCACTGCATCACAAGTTACATACAATGCAGGCGCAGTAGTTGACAATTCAACCAAGAATTTGCCGTTTTCTTCTTTGACTTCGGCAGTAACTTCGGTTTTCTGCAACTTCAATTCCTTGTAGATAGTCGCAAAGAAATTATTGACATGCGTAGTCTTGTCGGTCAAATTTTCAGTAATTAATTCATAATAGACCTCTTCAACATTGAAGTTATTGTCAAACTTTTCGCCGTAATTTTTGACCAACTTACTGCTTGTCGGTTCAAGAACAAGTTCGCTACTCTCTGAACTAAAAACCTCTCCGCTGATAATTGAACGGCAATTCAATGTCGCTTTGAGTTTAACTACATACGGCAAGTCATTAATCACATAATGCTTGATATCTCCGTCAGTATCTTTGAACATCACTCCTGAAACGGGAGCAAAGAAGCGTTTTGCATGATAATTAAGTTGTTTCCACTTGCCGCCATGCTCGATACTTGCCCATG
>JAZRSP010000112.1:0-27956 GCA_045651565.1 Victivallaceae bacterium
AAGTGAGTAATTTATTTTTTTAGAAATATTTTTATTTAGAGATATATTATAATAAGTAATTGCAAATAATGCAAGTACAATCGTAAAACATAAGCGATAGTTATATTGTTTTAGTTTCAGAATTTGTATATAATTTTAAGATTTATAGAGACATGATGGAAATGGTGTCGAGTTTCGGATGACGATCATGGCGGCAAAGACAGACTCATTCGTCATTCAGAGGCGATACGCAAGTATCAAGCCGAAGAATCCAGAAAAAATATTAATTATTGGTGTGCATTTGTGGTTTTTGTGAAAATTATAGTTGAATTATAATAAATTTATCGATTTTGCCATTGTATTTTGTGAAAATTAAGTTATCTTAATATAGAATTTTTTACAGGGTGCGGTTATGGATAAAATTGAGTTAAAAGTAAAGAAACATGATGAGTTTCAGTTGGAGATGAAAATTACTTGCCCGATTCGGAAAAATGAATCGATGAGTAGTTACTATGCCGATGTGTTTTTCTTTCTGCCGCGCAATTTGGCGGTGAATCCGCAAACTTATTCCGCAAACAAGTTTTATAATGACTTGTCTGAGTATATCAGATTTCAAACGCCAACAGCGGAATTAAATGATTTAGCGGATAGAGATAATGTGATTTTTTCTAAACTTGCATCTTCAATAGCAACTGATGATGACAGCAGTTATCAGCAAAAATTGAAAATGTTCTGCTCTATTGTCAGAAAAACTTTTAGAAATGAAATGGCAAAAATCATTAAGTGCGCCGATTGTGAAATTTTTAATCAGAAGATACTGAATTATCTATCAAATTCCGCTCAAATAATGGATAATTTCCGTAAGTTGCAGCAAACTTTGTCAAATGGTGGCGAAAAACTTGAAGTTTGTAATTTGGCAGATGAGTTTTTGAGCGTCAATTTGAATAATTGTTTGTACAAAATTTGGAAGATGCCGCTACTTGAAAATAGTTGTTGCAATCAGGCTAAACAAGCAATAATTGAGCGGACTTATCAAGAAATTGAATATCGGAAAAGTTGTAATTATATCTCAATAGTTGATGAAAAAAGCGACAATTCCGAGTTTCTCTATCGTGAAAGTACCCTCAAAAAGGCGATGTCAAGTGTTTTATTTTTGAATATCGCACTCAAAAAGGACGGAATTTTGCTTGAAAACTTATTCCTGGGGCTGGCGGCGGCGATAGCGATGATTTTTGTAACTGCGATTGCATTTATCTGGAAGGGGTTGTTTCTGGAAGAGTTTTCGGTATCATTTTTTGTGGTATGGGTGGTTGCTTACATGTTCAAAGACCGAATCAAGTCGCAGCTGCAGCTGCTTTGTCTGAACAAGCGGAATCGTTATGCGTACGATTATCAACAAAAAATTTATGATGACTTCGGCAATGCACTTGGCTTGTGCCGAGAGGGCTTTCAGCATTGCGATGTTAAAGATGTGCCGAAAGAGATTGAGCGAGTTAGAAACCGTACCGCTTTAAGCAAGTTTGAGAGTGGTTCATTGAGTGAAAATATTTTGGTTTACCGCAAAAAAATCGAATTAAACGGGCGAAGCAGAAAAGGTATTTTTGAAGAGTTTGAAATTAATGGTCTGACGGATATTTTCAGGCTTAATGTCCGCCATTGGCTGGGCAAAATGGATAATCCACTTAAAACCGTTTACAGTTCAGATGGCGAAAAAATAGAACCGATTAAAGCCTACCGTAATTACCATGTAAATATAGTTCTCCGTTATGGGGAAAAGGGGGGCGAAGTTCATTATAGTCGTTACCGCCTAATCCTCAACCGTAACGGGATCAAAAAAATCATCCATTTTTAACTTTCGAGAGTTATTTGTAAAAATTTTGATTCGGGACTTGATATTTTGGTTTTTGGGGTTATATTATCAATAGAAAAACTGGTCGACTAATTGACTGGTTTGATGAGTTATAACCTTTTATGGAGTGCAAATGGAAAAAATTAAAAACAACATCAAAAAACATATTTATTCAAAATTATCAGCCCCAGATATGCTTTTCAGTGAACACCAATTAGCTGCCGACTTCGGTTTGAAGCGCGGAAATGTTCGCGAGATTTTGCTCGGCTTGGAGGGTGAAGGCGTGGTAAAACGTATGCCGCAGCGTGGGTATAGTTGTATCAACTACCTTGAAACTGATATTTCCGTTATCAAAAGTGTTCGCCGTGTCGTTGAATTTGAAGCCGTCCGTTCGGCGATGGACAAAGCAAATATGGAGGATTATGTCCGTTTGGCTTTGCTTGTTGAGGATATGGAAAAAGCTTACAAAGAGGAAAATACGGTTAATTTCGTCGACGCCGATATGCAATTTCATACAACTTTGGTCAATGCCTCAAAAGATAATTTTTTGATTAAGATTTTTTCTTTTATGACCTCAACCGTATTTCATGTAAATAAAGAATCTGATCACGACATTATGATGAAAGAATCTCTCGAAGACCACAAAACTATTTTTGCTTCTCTGCGTGCCAAAGATTGGCAGGCAATGGAAAAAATCCTGCAATATCATTTTAGATAAAGTTAAAAAATTTTATATTTTTACTATTGATATTTGCTGTTTTTGCTGTATAGTATCGGCAAGTTATTTTGTTGGGGAACTACTTAGATTGATAAATTACGCAGGAGAGGATTAGAAATTATGTTAGCACCAAAGTGGTTGGAAAATGCAGTTATTTACGAGATTTATCCGCAATCTTTTTATGATACCAATGGAGATGGAATCGGTGATTTGCAGGGAATTATTGCTAAACTTGATTACGTTAAATCATTGGGGTGTGATGTCCTTTGGCTGAATCCATGTTTCGAATCGCCTTTTCAAGATGCAGGTTATGACATCAGTGATTTCTACAAAGTTGCACCACGCTACGGAACGAATGATGATCTATGGGAACTTTTTGACAAAGCACATGAAAAAGGTTTGAAAGTTGTTTTGGACTTAGTGGCAGGGCATACCTCAATTGAACACCCGATGTTTAAGGAATCATGCAAAAGTACTCCCAATGAATACAGCAACTATTATGTTTGGAGTGAAGACTGGGTTTTGAGAAATCCTGATCCTCGTTATCGTTACATTAATGGTTATGCACCACGTAATGGGAATTACTTGACCAACTTTTTCTATTGCCAGCCTGCTTTGAACTATGGTTTTTCTGAGCCTGAATACCCGTGGGAGAAGCGTCCGGAGCATCCTGATTGCTTAAAGGTGCGTGAGATGATGCTTGATGTTATGAAGTTTTATTTGAATCATGGCTGCGATGGTTTCAGGGTTGATATGGCATCATCACTGATCAAGGGCAAAAACAATTATCCGGATATCAAAAAAATTTGGGCGTATTACCGTAGTGAAGTAAAAAAAATCAATCCCGATGCGGTTTTAATTTCCGAGTGGAGTAATCCGCCTCAAGCAATCGGAGCAGGATTTGATATTGATTTCATGATTCATATTGGGGGTACCGGATATGTCAGAACATTCAGAAATGAGTTTAAGCGAATTCCGGGAACTTATTTAGCAACTGATACGCCGAGTTTTTTTGACAAAAACAGTTCAGGTAATTCAAAGACCTTGAACGATGATATTTTAGCAAACTTGGCAGAGACTAAAGGCAAAGGCTATATCGCAATTCCGACCGGAAATCACGACATGGGCAGAATCCGTCAGTACCGTGATTTTGATGATATGAAAAATGTTTTTGCCTACATTTTTACCGTGCCGGGCGTGCCGGTAATCTATTATGGTGATGAAATCGGCATGGATTATGTCTATGATTTGGAGAGCAAAGAGGGCGGCTACTGGCGTACGGGGGCGAGAACTCCGATGCAGTGGTCAAACAGTCGTAATGGCGGTTTCTCTGCCGGGAAAGAGGAAGATCTGTACTTGCCGATTGACAAATTGAATTTGGCGGAAAATAATGTTGAAACGCAAGAGCAGGAAGAAAATTCATTGCTCAATTTTACCAGAAAACTTATCGCAATTAGAAAAAGTAACAGTGCTTTGGGCAATTTGGGCGAATACCATGAGGTTTTTGCATCTGACAGCGAGTGTCCATATCTCTTTTTGCGAAGCAGTGACAGCCAAAAGGTGCTTTGCGGATTTAATCCGTCGAGCGAAAAGGTTGTAAAGGAACTCCCAAATAATTTTGATTTGAGAAGTGATTACAAGGAAATTTTGGTAAATAATGCCGAATTGGTTATTACTAAAGACAAAATTACTGTAACAATGCAGCCCAATTCGTTTTTCATCATTGAGGCGTAAATAGCGGTTTGCTGTTTTCAAAATTGCAGTTTTCAAAGAAAAATTGAATTTTTTTTCTTTTCACCTATTGACATTTAATTTTTTTGTGGTATAATATTATTGTATTGCTGGTCGACCAGTTCGAAAAGGCGTTTGGGGTTGTTGATAATGTTTTTTCAATAGAACTGACAACCAGCAATTCAATTAAGGTGAATAAGGGTGATTATATCTAGTATCGTTTGGCATTGGGAGCAAAAAATTCACTCCGCACACCGAGAGTTACCGGGGTTATAGTGAATTTCAGATAAAAGGAAAGTAAAATCAGGATTTGATTTTTGGACTAATAATTATATGCCGAAAATACGAAAATTATATAAAAATATTATTGTTTATTTCTATTTTAGGTGTATATTATTAGAAAGTTTATTTTATTTTGCACAAAATTAATCGAAAGGAAAAGAAAATGAGCAAAGTAATTTCAGCATCAGTAACTCCGCTTATGAATGACGGAAGTATCGACAAACAGGGTGTCAAAAAACTTTTTGACCGCAACATCAAACACGGTTTGGACGGAGCATTTATCCTCGGAACTATGGGTGAATGGGGCGGACTCTCTGACAAAATCAAGGAAGAGTATGTCGAAACCGCTTGTGAAGCAACCAAAGGAACTGGTTTTGAACTTTTGGTAGGTGTCAATGCTACTTGCATGCCTTTAAGTTTGGAAACTATGAAAAACTATTCAAAATATGATTTTGACAGTTATGTTTTCATGCCGCCGGGAAAAACCTCTTGGTTGAACCCAGTCAAGTCAATTTTGACCGTTTGCGATAAGGCAGACCGTCCGGTTTATTACTACCATTGTCCGCCGAATAACGGAGTTGATTTGAGTTTGAAACAGTTTGAAGAAATTATGAGACACCCGAATTTGAAAGGTATCAAAAACTCTGCTTCAAATATGTGGCTGCGTCGTGAATTGATTTGGATGAAAAATGATTTGGGCTTGAAAACTTTGATTCTCGAAGGACAGGAATGGGCAGTCGATGAAGCAATGATGGCAGGTTATGACGGTATGGTATGCGGTTGCGGTGCATTATGCTCAAAACCAATGGTTAATATTGCTCGTGCAGCTGAGCGTGGCGATTACGCTGAAGCAGTTCGTTTGCAGAATGTTTTGATTGAAATTTATCACAGCATCTACGGAATTGGACTTGACCACATTTGGACAGGTACTAAATATGCTTTGGTAAAACTTGGTTTGATTGAAAGTTACTACACCAGCGCTCAGGAAATGGATTCACTTACTGAAGCTCACAAAAAGCAAATCGATGAGTGCTTGGTAAAATTCAAAGCAGAATTAGATTAAGAGTAAGCATAAAAATCAGAAATTTTTCCAAACTGCTGTAACTTTTCGTTGCGGCAGTTTTTTTATTGCTAAAAAAATCACAGAAAAACCTTTTCCCAATTTGAATATACGACAATATTGTGATACCTTCATAAAATTCTCTATCTTTATCAGTTGGGTTATAATCAATTTTTTTGAGATTTGCATCCCCATTCTGTGAGTAATTTTACAACCTCAGCAGAGTGTTTTCGGAAAGCGGCATAATCTAATGCACCATAACCGCGGTCATCAGTTGCGAAAATATTGCAGTCATGAGCTTTCAGTAGCGTGATGACCGGGATTGGATCATCCAAATAGTCAAGCGCAACAAGGAATGGTGTTTGTCCGTAATCATTACGGGCTTCACAATCAGCTCCGAAACGTAGCAAATGCGGTATCATTATATCAGGATATTTACCCCTTACAGCATAGAAAAGCGGTGTTTCCTAATACTCATCTGTAACATTTATATCTGCGCCTCGTATCAAAAGCAAATTAATATTGTCTACATGGGAATTATGCCATGCTGCTGCGTGGATAGGTTCTTCATTCTGCATACCGGGAGTTTCATGAATATTGCCGATTTTTAATGCAGGAATAAGTTCTTCCGAGGTGCAGTTTTTTTCAAGCATTGAAGAAATACAAATATTTTTTATTTTGTGGTCAATTGCTTCATTGATATTCAGATATTTCCGGCAGAGAGCGATAGTTTGCCTTAATGTAATAAAAGTTGTGCCAAATGGACCATGAGGGAAATCTCCTTCGCTCCATGGGATATCGCAAAACTGATCAAAAAGTTCATTATAAATCTCGCTTAAAACTGCTTCCAGTTCAATTAAAACTTCTTTTGCATTAAAAGAAAATGTTTCAATCGGTTCCGGAGATTTTTTCAGCCAGAGCATTTTGTCACCGTTTTTTGTGCAATATATCGGTTCCTCTATTCCGGCACATTCCGGAATGCCGCAACCGCAGGTCAAAGGATAAAACTCTCCTGATTGTGTCAAGGCTTTAAATAGTTCCTGATCATCAATGCAGAATCCTTTGCCAATATCGTAAAAACCATTGACTATCAGCTGATAATCATAGCCTTGTCGGACAATATGAATTTTATCACATATCTTATCGTTCATTTCAGTCCTCCGTAAGTGTGTTTTTTTTGTTTGCTGATTAATATCGCATGCAAGAGTGGACTTTTTTAGTCCACTCCGGAAAAAATTTAAAAAATAAAAGCATTAATTATTTTTTCGCAGCAGAAGTTGTTTTGTTGCGGTTTCTCGTGCGAATTTTCGATGCACATTCTAACATGGCAATTCTCATGTTTGCTACACCGTGTTTGCTTTGGCAGAAATTCACACGGTTGCTTTCTTTTACGCCTAATACCTCGCCGGATTCAAAAGCATCCTGATTGGCGGCAAGGAAAAGAAATTCCCAATTATAAACATCCTGCTGGTGTACAATGCGTTTTTTGACATCTGCGGTGCTAAATTCCTTACTGGCATTTTCCTGACCGTCAGTAATGATTACGCAAAGGACATTTTCCGGGCGTTCTTCTTCCGGCATTGCGGCAAATTCTTTGCCCATTGAGTCAATGGCAATACAAACGGCATCGTTCAATGCTGTCATGCCGGAGCAAGAGTATTTAGCCATAAGGTCATCTTTGAATAGAGCAAGATCTGCTGATTTGACAAGCCGTTCAACTGCATCGGAGAACTGGAAAAGATCAAAGACGGTTTTCCCTGCCTCTTCTCTCTGCTTGTTCAAAAAAGTGTTGAAGCTACCTTTGATGTCATTTTCGATGCACCCCATTGAACCTGATGCATCCAGAACAATACAGATGTGTGTGTAATCTTTTTTCATTTAGTACCTCCTTTGTTTTTTGTTGATTTGCTATTAATATAATATGAGCAAGTGGACATTTTGTGTCCAGTTAGAAAAGAAGTCTTAAAAAAAATAGGATTTTTTACACTATTAGCAGAATATAACTTTCTAAAAGTACCTTGTTATATAATCGGCTTCAGACGATTATGCTTCATAACGAAATGAAATGAGTTGCTTCATATTGTGGAGCGTTAGCGGAACAATGCTTCATCTGATAAGGCTTCATTTTTATGAAGCACGGCTTCCGCCGTATGAAGCGCACCTCACGGAGCATGAAGCGGCACTAGCGTGCCATGAAGCGAAGCCTTGTCAGGCTTCATGTTTTTTTGCCCTAAAAAGGGCAAAAAAAATGGTGGCGGATTTTTGTGCGAAAAGCAACTCGTTCTCCGTTTGCGTAAGTCCTTGATTATCAACCATTCGCACGGGGGAGCCGGAATTCAACTCAAAAATAGTGTCTTGAAACAAACAAAAATGGTCTTCATTTATCAGAAAAACAATACCACGGACACCAAAAAAGAGAGCCGTAATCAATAATTCCGACTCGCCGTATATGAAAATATTGACCATCCTGTCCACAAACGGGTAAAAAAAGACAATATTAATCATTATTTCACTTGTTTTTTTATATACGCGAGTTATATTATAAATACGGAGACTACAGAAAGGAGTTCATCATGTTGCCAGAATATTTAACAGTTGCGCAAGCTGCTGAATACTTGCAGCTTTCTAAAAAAACCATAAGACGTCTTATTTCGCATGGTAAAATTCGTGCCGCAAAATTGAGCAATCGAATTTGGAGAATAAAAACATTGGATATGGAAAAATATATCGCATCAGTGTCGAACGCATCATCACAACCATTGTTTGATTTTGCTGAAAATATTGAACACAATAAAACAATGATAGGGTATAACCACAAAACTCCACGTCTAGTTTCTTTATTTTCAGGTTGTGGTGGAATGGATTTAGGGTTTAAAAAAGCAGGATTTAACATAATTTGGGCGAATGATTTTGATGCAGATGCTCAAGCGATTTACTCCCTTAATTTAGGACATATTGATAAGCGAGACATATTAACCGTGGAGGAAGATGCTATCCCCCAATGTGATATTTTAACAGCAGGCTTTCCGTGTCAGCCTTTTTCAAATGCGGGTAACAGAAGAGGCGTTCACGATTCTAGAGGAATGCTCTATAAAGAATGTTTGAGAATAATTGAACATTTAATGCCCAAAGTGATTGTTTTCGAAAATGTTAAAGGATTACTCTCTACGAAATACATTGATGGACGTAATTTAGCCGATGTTATTGTCGAGGATTTGTCTCAAATGAATAATGTTGGCTATAATGTCGTTTATCAGGTAGTCAATGCATCAGACTATGGAGTTCCTCAAAATCGACAACGTGTAATTTTTGTCGGGATACGGAAAGATTTAGATAAAATCTTTTCTTTTCCTGAAAAACTCAGCAAAGTTGGTTTAGAATTACAAAATATACTGGATGTGCCTCAAGATGTCGAAAATCAAATAGATTGGGCATTTTCACCGCAAGCTCTTGACATGATAGCCTACATCCCAGAGGGTGGATCTTGGAAAGATGTTCCTTATGAACACTTAGCACCGAGATTTAAAAAGATCAGGGATGATATGAAAAAATATCATTCTCCCAATTTTTATCGCCGTTTTTCACGCAATGAAATATGCGGTACTATTACCGCATCTGCTCAACCTGAAAATTGTGGAATTATTCATCCATTAGAAGACCGGCGTTATACGGTGCGCGAGATAGCAAGGATTCAAACATTCCCAGATGATTTTAAATTTTTAACAGATACTCCGCGGAACATTACCGCTATGTATAAAGTAATTGGCAATGCTGTCCCTGTTAATCTTGCATACAACATGGGAAAAGCTATTATGCAACAAGTCTTTAATGTGGAGTAAAAGAAATGAATACAGACAAGGCCTATTTGTTGGGATTAATGGTTGGCGGTGGTGTTTTTGGTCATGCTGAAGATGCTTTCCGCATTCGCTTGCCATTCAAAAAATGGGGTTCTTACCTTGAAAATCCTCAAAGAGGAGGACAAATCGCAGGAGATATTCTTCGTAAAGTCGGTCAAATGTTTCGAGCAATTTACAACCTATCGGTTCAATATGAAGCGACAGAATCAGTCTGGACAATCTTATGCGAAGGAGACACTACATCCATAAAAAGAGACTTAATGCAATATGACATTGCATGCGAAGGGCGCATATGGGAAAACACTGATATCGGAAAGATTGTTCCTGATTTAACAGATGATAATTTAAAAAGGCGTTTTATTGCAGGACTAGCAGATACAATCGGCAGCATGGCGAAATCACATCGCCGTTTTACTGATGAGCATCAAATATTGTCTATTGAAATCAGTGGATTCAGATTTAATGCGGTCTGCAATCTCTGTAAACTATTATACAGTATTAATTGTATTCCAGATCAGGTAAATTGGAATCATCCCAATATTCACTGCACAAAGAATCCTTACTATTCTCAATGGCACAAGGGGTTTAAATTAAGAATTCTACTTGATCAATATGCTCGTTTTGGGGCTTTTGCCTTCAGAACGAAAGCAGAATCATTACAAGCAAACCGGAAGTTGCAGCAGCAAACACACTCGGCAGTAAGATGCGAAGAACGAGAAATAAATGTATCTCCATCAACGGTTCATCCTGCAGAACATGATTCTCGTTTACCTGAAATCATCCGTGGTGGACATTATTTACATTTTTGTCATATCTGCGCTGCGATGGGATGCGAACATGCTCCTGCAAATGAAGTAAAGGGTAAGTTTGCTGATTTAGGAAAATTGGTTATCCCCTTTCCGATACTCTGCAAAGATAGTTATGCGAAAATAGATGAAATTATTTCAAATGATTCATTGCTAGCAAATCGAGTTTACAGTAAACGACTGGCTTCCGTAAATGAGTTTTTAAAGATTTTTCAAAATGATTCTACTGCGCTGATTTATGGTACAAATAATGAAAATGGTTATAAAATCCTAGAAGTATTACAAGCTATCGCCTATATCATAGCAGATGAGTCGGAATTGAACGGAAATCGCCCACGAGGAAGTTATATAAGTATTATTGAGAAGCACCTTAATACTCGTCCTGCTTTGCAAGTTGAAGTTAGAGTCCCAGATTTGTTAACTCCATTAGTCTTTTATGGGAATAGCAGAGGGGCTCTTGTAGGAGCTACTAATCCTTCCGTATATGGAAGACTAATAGAGTTCGACCGAGATAATCAATTCAAGTTCTCTGTAAGAAAAATTACTGAAGAGGATTTGCGTAATGACAACTAAGCGAAATGAAGTATCTTACTATCCCGAAATTCAGAGTTTTATCGAAACTCAATTAAAAAGTAATTTCTTGGTAAAACGCAAAGAAGAATTATTTGTTTTTTGGGGCATTGGAGAACTTAAAAGCAATCTAATTCGCATTTTAAGTGAAAATCCTGAAAAATGTGCATGTATTCGCAACTTTGTACGCAATGTACCTCCACTCAATCTTGATATTTTTGCCCTAGTTACCAATGGGAAAAATTTTGAGCTTTTGATTTTGGAAGTAAAACTGCTGAAGGGTGCCGGGTTGAAAGAATGGTCTCAATTGGTAGGTTACTGCCTTGTTTCAAAAGCGAGGTATGGTCTGTTGTTGAATATTGATGATGGGGCGAGTTCGCGCTTGTCTGATATCCTGAGTGCTGAAGAGCATATTTCTCATATAAGAACGATAATTGGAGACACGTTTTATGAGCACTGCTTAGGCTTTATGCAATGGGATAGTTTGACGCAAAACTTTGAATATAGTAATCTTGGTTATATCAAATCTATTTCTGATTTGAGTGATCAAATTTTTAATCGCTTCGCCGAAAACTAATGACTGCTTTCCCAAACACTTTAGATGCCTTGATGCCATTTCTAGTTAATTTGCAAATCAAAAGGATTCTATCGTGTCACTGGTTTTATGGTTTTGAAAAGGGTTGGAGTTTTGATTGGGCGGTAAATGGTGACGATTTTCTGCTGATTCAAAACAAAAGTGTTTAAATAGAATAGTCGGGGACACAATGATCGGAGAGTTTTGATTCAGAGAAAAATGGTCGGGGATTTATTTTTTGCGACCAGAGAATGGATTTTTCAGCCGATTTTGAGCATAAACGCGGTGTCCCCGGAAAACCCCAAACGGAGAATTTTGGCTGCTTTGTGGCGTTCCCCAGTTCTCTCAATTCTCCAAACGGAGAATTTAAAACGAAAAAAGCCAGTCGGTTTGACTGGCGTATTCTTTATAATATTTGCACATCCTTACTCCCGACTTGTCCTTCGTAGCCTTGGCAAAGGAGGAAGGAAGCTGCTTCACGGGCGGCGCAAGCCGACCTCTTCACAAGCGACTGCAAGGAGCGACTTCACAAGCAAGGCGAAACGGCGATTTTAGTGAAGAGCGGCTGTCGCCGCGTGAAGATGTGAAGTATAGCCTGACGGCTCTGTGAAGTGAAGCCTTGCGGCTTCGTTATTTTTTTGCCTTCAGAAAAAAGGCAAAAAAAATGGTGGCCGGACCCGGGATCGAACCGGGGACACAAGGATTTTCAGTCCTTTGCTCTACCGACTGAGCTATCCCGCCACACTTGGTTTGTCCTTTAATATAGACCTTTTTGGCAAAAAGTCAAGTGGTTTTTGCACTTTTTTTGACTTTTTTTTGAAAAATTATTTCTTATTGAGTTTTTTTATTGGAAAAAATAGCATTTTTGATGTATATTATCTAATACATTAAAACTTTAACAGGGGCGTATATGAGCAGTTTTTTTCAAGATTTAAGCAATAATCGCAGGAAATTATGGATTTTTCTGCCTTTGTTGCTGATGTATGCGGCTTCATATTTTCACCGAACCGGAGTGCCGGGGACGATTTTTTCACAACTTTTGCAGACCGGGCTTACTGCTGAATCAATTGCGACGATAGCCTCTGCATTTATTATGGTTTACTCGGTATCGCAGGTTATTTCCGGCATGTTGGCAGACAAATTTACCGGGGTCAGGGTGATAATAGCAGGGGGATTACTTTTTGCTTTCGGCGAATTTCTTTTTGCCTTTTGCGATAACTTTTATTTAATGCTTCTGGCGCAACTGATTGCCGGTTTGGGGGCGAGTACGCTTTTTCTGAGTTTGGTTTGCGAAACGAATCGACTTTTCGGTAGAGAGAATTTCTCTTCGTTTCTGGGGATTATCTATTTTGTTGGTTATGCCGGCGGCATTTGTGGGGGGTATCCTTTTGATCGGCTGATTACGGTTTATGACTGGCGGAGTGTTTTGTTGTTTTTGAGCTTAATTGTTCTGGTGGCGTACATAATTTTTGTCCTGGCGGTTCATCGGGAAAAATTACCGCCTCCAAGTAAAATTCCGATTAATCTCTCGCCCTTGTTACGAATTATGAAAAATCCCTATTCGTGGATGGTTCTCTATTGTTCCAGTGTGAATTTCGGTTCATTTTCGGTAATTCAGGTGTTTTTCGGCAAAAAGATGCTGGAAGACTGCGGGCGACTTACTTCGGGGAGTGCGGCGATAGTTATTTCCTGCATGACGGTTTGCTGTATGAGTTTGCTGCTTTTTATGGGATTTTTCATCAAGTTTATCGGGAATCGGCGCAAACCAATGATGATAACGGCAACTATGATAAATTTATTTACCAGTGTGATGATGATAGTGGTTTTGACTTTTGATTTGCCGAAAGCCTTTTTGATAGTCGGTTTTATTTTGTATGCGGTCGCTTCCGCCGGAACAATGTCTTATACCTTGACGGCACAGGAGCTGAATCCCAAAGAAATTATGACGCTCACAACCGGATTTAATAATATGGGCTGTTATTTTTTCGTGGCGTCAACTTCGTTGCTGGTTGGGAAAATTTTGGATAGATTTCTGCCTGAAAATTTCACGAGCGGTAATTTTGTTTACCCGATTGAGGCGTATCGAATGGTATTTTTCGTACTTTTGGGGTTATCGGCGGTCGGGTCTGTGCTTATGTTGTTTCTGCCGGAAACTCGTGGGCATTACATCAAATTGAAGTTAAAAAAATAGGGCGGTTGAGTTACCGCCCTGCAATGATTTCACAAAATTACTTTTGATTCTTTTTGACTCTTTCAAATAAGTCTTCAAAGACTCTGTCACGGTCAATTTCAATAATTTCCATGATTTTTTCTTCGCTGTCGGTATAATGCCAGAAGCACTCATCATCCAGAGTGGGTTTGGAGATAATGCGAGTTTTCATCGCATCGGGCAAAGTGACGCATGCGATAGCGGAGATGTCCCAAATAATTTTATTGATCTGGTCATGCCACCATGAAGCGAAAACATCTTTCAAATATTCACCGGCAACCCCGCCGCCTTTTAAACTCTCGTGGAGTTCCTCTGCTGCGATAGTAAGTTTGCCTGCGACATTCCAGCAGGGGATGCGGATAAATTTGGCTTTTGACTCAACTACGACCTGTGCGGCGATGATGTCGCCCTGCAAATTAAACTCTCTCGGAGTGCCGTCAAATTCGATTTCGTGACCGCCGAGCCAAATTACAACGATATCGTCAGTAATTTCGGGTGCTTTGTTAAAAGCGGAAGCGACATTGGTCAAAGCTCCGATAGCGGCGATGAAAAGTTTTTCATTGCGTTCTTTTGCTTTTTTTGCCTCGCTGATGATGAAGTTTACGGCGTCAGATTCGACGAAGTCTTTTCTGTCTTTCAAAATTCTATCTGAACCTTTGAGTGCAGGAATTTTGTCAGTTAAGGTCAAAGTAGTTAAAATTCGTTGGATTTCCTGATAACTTTTTTCCATGCCGTCAGCGTAACTACTTGAACGGCTGTTAAAGAAAAGTTCGGCGGTAATGCCCTTTAAATCGATTTTATCAGGCGACATGATCGCATAAACAACCGCAAACTGGTCGTCGATTTCATTAAAAGTATCGGTATCCACAATCATCGGCACCGGATAATTCCCCGCGATAATTTCAAATTTTTCGTCATCAAAGTTTTTGCTCATTTTCGTTTCCCCTTTTTTTTAGAATAAAAAAATTTAATTACCATTTAATTTAGCATATTATTATATAAAATCAAATTTCTATTGCAAAAAAAATGGTACACCCGGCGGGAGTCGAACCCACGGCCTTTCACTCCGGAGGCGAACGCTCTATCCAACTGAGCTACGGGTGCACTTTTTTCATGTTTATATAATATAGCAAGGTTTTTGCGAAAGTAAAGTAAAAAATTGATTTTTTTACTTGAATTTTAGGCTTTTTAAGTTATATTACATCGCATGCTAATCTAATAGAGGTATTTTATGGCGGATATTAAAAAAAATCAAGATAATTCGATAGGTGCGGCGAAAGAGTTTTTCGTCGATACGGATACCCGCCCTTTGGAAAAGGTCAAAGATTCGAAGTTCAATTTGAAATTTTTAAAAGTTTTTCGCAGATTTTTTAAACGCAGAAAGAACGTTGATGACTTTATCAATAACGATATGATCAGTACTGAATTGATTGAGGTTGAGAAAAATGAACTTGCCCCCGATGACTTGAATTGTGTTCATAAAGAATATGATTTCATCTACAAGTTTGCCGAAGGCGGGCAGGGGGTTATGTATAGCGCAATTGATAAGGTTTTGGGGAGATTGGTTGCGATTAAAACTTTGCGAAAAGAGTATGCTGCCGATGATTCTGCCAGAAAAAATTTCGTTGCGGAAGCCAAAATTACCGCTCAACTTGACCACCCCGGAATTGTGCCTGTCTATTCACTTAATATTGATGACAGCAAGAATTTTTATATGGCAATGAAGATGGTTCATGGCCAGAGTTTGGACGAGTATTTGAATAAGATTATTCAGAATTATAATAATGAGGGAATTGACAGGTTCGATGAAGAAAAATCACTTCGCAACCGCCTCGAAATCATCTTGCATGTTTGCGATGCTTTAGCGTACGCTCACAGCAAAAATATTATGCACTGCGACCTCAAAGGTGAAAATATTATGATTGGAGAGTTCCATGAAGTTTTTGTCATGGATTGGGGGTTTGCAAGATTCATAAAGGAGCGTGATTTCGATGAAAAAAATTGGACTCGCCCGGAAAAACTTATCGGCACACCCGGTTATCTTTCGCCGGAAGCTGTCAATGGAGAATATACTGACCAGCGGGCGGATATTTTTTCAATCGGTGCGGTACTTTTCAAGACGGTTTTTCTGAAAAAAGCATTTGAGGGTGAAACGGCTGATGAGATTATGAGAAAAATTCATAGTAACAAGGTTTCTTCGTTCAAGCATAAGTTCGGTTTTAGGGTCGGTCGTGACTTGAAAGCAATTGTGCGGAAAGCCCTTGCCCACAATCGCAAACACCGCTATCAAAAAATTTCTGATTTAGCAGATGATATCAGACGGTATTTAAATTGCCATGCAGTTTCGGCTGCGACGGACAATTTATTCAGGAAATTTGTGCGTTGGAGCAGGAGACATACAGCGTTTTTGATAGTTGTGATTATTTTGGCCTTATTTACTGCGATGGTCAGTGTCGGGTATAATTTCTTTATCCAGCACTTTGTCATGCCGCATCAGCACCAATTGGAGAATCGCGAGTTGATCGGCTTGGTAAGCTCCTTGCGTAAACTGGAAAATTCCAATCACACAATCCATAATCTCGGCAATTCTATGCAGCAAATTGCCAATATGACGACGGTTTTGAAGTTTGATAAGGTGATTGAGGGTGATCGCAAAGAGGCGCGTTTCGGACGATTAGAGAAAATTATTGATGCAGTTTTTCAGCAGAATGAGTTGCTTTTGGGGATTGAATTGACTTTGAATGACGGTACGGTTTTTTCTTATTGCCGACATAATTGCCGAGAAGATGATGAGCGGATTGAGCGGGATGTGCGCAAGCCAGCGGATAAGATTATTTTCAGCGTGCCGCATTATGATGAGCATATCAAAAAGTTTGTAAACTACTTGGATATACCGATTAAAGATGAGAATAATCAAGTTATTGGAGTTTTGACCTCAATTATTGATTTGAGCAAGGTGCAGCAGGATTTTGCCGATGATGAGGTAAGTTTGTCGATAGTTGATATTTATTGGATAAATGGCGCCGGAAAAATTATTTTCAAGCACTCCAATAATTATAATGATCCGTCTTTGCAGACGAGAGTGTCAGCTGATTATAAGCAGTTAAGTGAAGATTTTGAAGATAGAATTGTCGGGGCGAAAATTAAACAGCAGAAGTACGGACTTGAATTTGCTAATGGCGACAATGCTTCGCAAATTCTCTATTCATTCATCTATTTTGAGGATCTTGACTTGTATTATGTGGAAAAAATCAACCTCGCAGAATTGGAAAATTTCAAATTCAATTTGCGTGATAACTATTGGGAAATAATTAAGAGTTTTTATAAACAATGTTTTAACAGGAGATAGATATGGAAAAAATCAAAGTAGTTATTATCGGTTATGGTAATGTCGGTCGCGGTGTGCAGAAAGCAATTGCGAAAAATCAGGATATGGAACTTGTAGCAATCGCCAGCCGTTCAGTAGAACGAGTTAAAGCAAGTGTTAAAGACGTACCGGTTGTGGATGTGCGTGATATTGCAACTTGGCAAGCAGAGCTTAAAGCCGATGTGGCAATTCTTTGCGGCGGTTCAAAGAGCGATTTGGATAAGCAGACTCCGGAAATTATCAAGTATATTCCGACAATTGACAGTTTTGACAACCACAGCCGCTTACCCGAATATTTCGGCAAAATCGATGCGGCGGCGAAAGCGGCAAACCGTCCGGCAATTATCTCCCTCGGTTGGGATCCGGGAATTTTTTCACTCGAAAGAGTTTTGGCTAATGCTTATTTGGTCGGAGCGAAAGCATACGGCTTCTATGGACTTGGCCCACAAGGCGGTTTGAGCATGGGACACTCTGATGCAATTCGTACAATCAAGGGCGTAAAAGACGCTCGCCAGTACACACATGCAATTACCGAGGCAATCGACAAGGTTCGTGCAGGCGAAAATCCGGAATTTGCGGCAGGCGACATGCACAGTCGTGAATGTTTCGTTGTAGCGGAGGAGGGGGCTGATTTAAAAGAAATTGAAAATCAAATTAAAACCATGCCGGGTTATTTTGCACCGTACAAAACCAGCGTAACATTTGTTTCACAAGCTGAACTTGATGAGAAGTTCAAAGGTTTTCCGCATGATGGCTGCGTAGTATCTTCTGCGACTACCGGAGATGGAAACAATGCTTTGATTGAATACCGTTGTCAATGGGGAAGCAATCCCGAGGCGACTGCACAGGTTTTGGTTGCATACGCACGGGCATTGAAAAAGTTGGTTGCAGAAAACAGAAGCGGAGCATTTACTATTTTGGATATTCCTGCAAGTTATGTTTCACCGCTTTCTCGTGAAGAACTTTTGGCAAAAATGATGTAAAAAATCAACTGATTTTTAGAAATAAACAATAAATTGGATTAATAAAAATGATTATTGGTTTGATTTGCACATTTTTGAGTGGTATTTTTACTATCTTTTTCGGGGCGGTATTTAAGCATGTCGGGAGCAAGTATGATTTCAAAACAACAATGCTGCTTTATGCAGTATTAACAACAATTGTTTGTGGGATTTGTACTTTTTTTGAACCGGGGAGTTGGGGAACTTATGCCCTTTTGCCGTTTTTGTGCAGTTTTTTAAGCGGTGCAATTAATATTTCCGGTTTAACTATCTTGCAGAAGGCAATGAGTTTGGGCAATGCAGGAGTTGCCTGGGCTTTTTGCCAGGCAGGGCTGCTTGGACCGTTTGTTTTCAGTATTGTTGTATATGGCGAAAGACCGTCGATACTGCAATATGTCGGGGCAGTGGTTATTGTTTTGGGGATGATAGTTTTAAGCGGCAATGATTCAGAAAATGATCAGGCAAAGAAGAAAAGTAATTTGCTCTATTTATTTTGTGCATTCATGTCGTTCCTTTGTGCTTGCGCCAATGGCTCTTTGGTGATAGTTGTAAGCAAAATTGCACCGGATTTCTCTATTACCGTCCGTATGTTTGTTATGTATATTGGAACTGCATTTATGCTGGCGGTTTTAAAAATTATTGCTAAATCATACAGAATTGAGGTGAATAAAGGTGTTCTTGCTTCGACGGTTGCTTTAACTCTTTTGGGGCTTGGATGTTGTGTCTTTATGTTTATTGGGTCGAATGCGCTTGCGAATGTGAATATGGCAAGTATTGCGATTCCGATTTTGCAGGGAACGGCGATTGGCGGATTTGCGCTATACGGGGCATTGGTGTTGAAAGAAAAATCTTCACTCATTAAGTGGGGCGGAATAGTTGCGATTATTCTGGGTATCATTTTTATGAGTTTATAAAGAGTTTGTTTAGTAAATAGTGTCGGATAGGAAATTATCCGGCACTTTTTTTGCAGTTATTGCAGCAATAAAAAAGCGGAGGCAATTTTCAAAAAATTACCTCCGCTTGAAGCATAAAAGTTATTATTGACCGAAGCGGTATGAGAAAACATCTGCATCCTGCAATTCATAGAGAATTCGGATCGGTTTTCCTGCCAAAGCGCTTATGTCTGATTGCCCTTTCCAGCTTACGATGCGGTCGATTGAGTCATCGTAAATTACATCGCAATCATCAAGAGAATAACCCGGGATTGCTTTGCCGGTTTCAGCGTCTTGTAGTTCGACACGGATTGAACCGCGAGCCGAAGTTGAGCAATTAAGAAGCAACATGGTTTTGCCCCACGGTAAACGAGAGGGGAAAGTTGCATTCTGTTGTCCGTCAGCGGCGAGGCGGTCGATTAAAGGCACACCTTTTTCGGTTTCCATGGTGTAGAGAACTCCTTCTTCTTTAGAGAAGTCGAGAGTTTTTTCTGCGCCGTTTTTCGCCAAATTTGCAATTTCTTCATCGGACATAGCCCGCTTTAAAATCAAAATATCATCAGCGTAACCGATAAAGGGGCTGTTTACCATGCCGTTAGGCGGATAATCATTGGCGAAACGGATATTGCCGAGGCTTGAATTTAAATCAATATCTTTGCGGTCGATATTGTTTTCTGCAACCAACTTGCCATTCATGTAAAGTTTGATTTTTCCATGATCAATTGTGGCGGCAAAGTGGTGGTGGGTGCTTTTAGCAATCTCTGCTTCGAGTGCGTGTCCGCCGAATTCAGCCTTGCCGAAAGGGGTAAAAGCGAAACGAACCAACGACAAATGATGCTGATTTTTGTTCGGAGCTAAATAGATGTGGAAGCAGGCTTTCCATCCGCCCGGCTGTTTGTCATTTGATGAGAAAAATCTTCTTTCACCGCCACGGCTCAAATAATCTGTCTGCAAGGCAAAGGTTGCAGTTTTGCCTAAGTTCTGGGTTTCGGGGATTTCCAGCGAAGTCGGTTTGGAAGCACGGAAAACGCCTGTGCCGAAGAAGTGAATTTTCTTATGGAGAATTGCTCCATGGTCAACTGTAATCGGGGTAAAAAGCGGATCTTTGGGTGCTGCCTTTACTTTTTCATCAGGGGTTACGCTGAAAGTCAAAGGCTTGGTCAAAACTGTGCCTTTTTTGGCTCCTGCATGGATTGAAGCGAAACCGTCTAAACGCAAGGTGCAACGGCGGATATTGACTTCTTTGCCCTCAAAATACCCCTCTGAATAGTAAATTGACAATTCATTCGGCGCACCGGGGAGAAGATTATTTGGGGTTTCAATAATACCCCATGAAGCATAGTTGCAGCGATTGAACCAGCGTTCACGATTTAACCCGGGACGCAAAAAGGCTTCGTCAAAGAGATAGAAGTTTTTGCCGTCACGGCTGCTCATGAATCCGCCGTCGCCGACTCCGACACCCAAGTTACCGGGATATAGTCTGCCGTCACGGAAAAGCATCGGGAATCCGAGCAAGTATGGTGCTCTCGCATAACGTATAATTGCATTGGTATAGAAGTTCTCGTCTTTGCCGTCAAAATAATTCAGCATTTCTCCCTCTGTCCAGTTGATAAAATCTTTACTGGTGGCAGTTGCAATTCCGCGGATTTTGTTCGGAGATTTGCGGTAATATGCGACATAGAGATCGCGTTCATTATCGTAGAATACCAAATTCTGTGAGTCAAAATTTCCGCCGGTGATAATCGGTTTATCTGAAACGAGTTTCCAATTGATGCCGTCGGGAGAGACAAAGCCGAAAAGTTGTTTCGGTGCTCCGTGGTCAAATGCTACTGCTTTATAAATTTCATCCGCAGGACAATCGGGATTAGTGTCCTTAAATGGAGTGAAGCAGTGAGTCCATCGGGCAGGAACAGGGACGATGTTATTCGCTTTTGAGCCATTAAATTCGACTTTATTTAAAATCGGGCGAGTCCAGTTGATACCGTCGGTACTCTCTGCCATACAGGTAAATTCAGGGTGCTGTTTTCTGGCAGTGCCGATAATTCCCCATTGGGTGAAGTGGCCACCATTGTAATACATTCTGTATTTATTGCCGTCTTGGAAAATGGTGAAATAGCATGAGCAGTTTCCTTCATGAGGTTGGTCGAGTTTGAAAGAGATTTCACGCTCAATCGGACTATGAAGTTTAAGTTCTGCATTATCCATTGATTCAATCATTTTGTCATCAACGAAAAGTTCTCTATTCGAACCCAATTCTGCAACCTGCGCACCCAAACTCCCCAAAACAGAAAGACAGCATGATAAGATTAAAAGTTTTTTATTCATATTATTTCCTATTTTTTAATTATTCTCAATATTGGTTTGTTTGTTGTAACTTATTTGTAAATAGAGGTTTATGGCTATTTTTTTTAGTTTTTTTCATTAAAGATTGCATGCAATATATGCAACTTTAAAAAAATCTCTGAAAAAACTATAATGATTTTTTGCAGAGATAAAACTGATAGCACATTTCGAGAGATCGGTTGCTCTCAACCGAAACTCTCGAATTAAAAGTTTCAATAAACTTTTAAGTATTAGTTTTTGCCTGACCAGAAACCTTTTTGATCATTAGTGATTTGTTTTTCAGGATTAACAGCTTCGACGTGACCGTCGCAAAGGAGCATATTTACATATTCGCCGTGAATTTTCCAAATATTACCAGTTGCGCTAATAGCAGCAGGCATAACATAGTCAGAACCACTTCTGGTTTCGCAGAGCAACATCATGCCTGAAGCATTTGGGATGCTGCCGACTTGTTTGGTTTCGTAAGCGTCCCAGTTGTGAACACCTGAACCAGCAGCGAAGTTTGCTTTGTAAGCCATATTGATACCGTAGGTCAACCACACTTTACCTTTTCCGGCACCGGTTCCCAAGTTGAAGTCGCACTGATTTGTGGTATCACGCAAAACACGATTTGCTCCACCCGGGCAGATCAATTTATTGATAGATGAACCTTTTTTCAATTCTTCTGTTGCATCTCCACCTGCATAGGGGATAAGTTTGAGCATGTGAAGTTGAGTGTTATCACCGGTTGCTATGCCGCAGCGAGAAGTAGTGATGTAGTCATTATTGTCATTCTGATACATCATGTGGAAGGTACCGATTTGTTTTAAGTTAGAAGTACAGTTGATTGCGCGAGCTTTTTCGCGAGCCTTGTTGAGAGCGGGTAATAACATGCCTGCGAGGATTGCAATAATTGCAATGACAACCAACAACTCAATGAGGGTGAATTTACTGAAATTTTTCATAACTAATTTCCTTTCATTACTTTTTTTGTGCTTGAAAAATTTACTTTCCTGCTTAAAAGCAGTTTTTAGTTTGTTTTTTTGTATCACTTGAAGTGACAGTGGTTAGTGCAATGAACTTCATTCAAGTTCAGTTGCCGAACATTGTGTTTTTTTTGTTTTTCCTTTTTCCTTTCTGTGTAAAATGGTTAATAGTTAAAAAAAGATTTTGTTATAAAAGAGTTTTTACTCTAACTCAGTTTATTTACTTTCTCCAATGTTTTTCTTGCTTGTGCAATATGTTCAGAAACTTTTTTGCGTGCCAATTTGGCATTTTTTGCTTCAATAGCTTCAATAATCTCGTCATGTTCCTTGTGAATATCTCTCTGTTTGAGCGGGCGACCACACCTTTTCAATGCAGTTGAATAGATATTGTTGGCATTGTGAAAAATTCGTGATAGGACGAGATAATTTTTGATAAGTTGCTGTAGTTGTTTCGACCCACACTCGTCACAGAGAAGTGAGTGAAAAAGTAAGTCATAATGAGTTGATTCTTCAGCGGTTACAGATTTTTTTCTCGCTTCAGAATATTCTCGTAATTTTTCAATCAACCCGTCTGGAACTCCGTTAGTAATAAGTTCGTAGACTGCCAAACACTCCAAAACTTCACGAATTTTAAAAATATCGCAGAGATCTTCGGTAGTCATGAATGGAATGCTGAATCCCGCATTGGGAGTAGCCTCCAATAATCCATCAGTTGTAAGTATATTCAATGCTTCGCGAACCGGTGTCCGCGATACATCATAGCGTTCTGCTAAACTTTCTGCGGTAAGTTTGTCGCCAGGGATAAAGTTGCCATCTTCCATATCGCTGATAAGTTGGCGGCAGACAAATTTGACGGTATTACCGCGTTTTTTCATAATCATAATTAAACAGTCTTTTCTTTTTACATAAAAATTGCAATTATTTTTGTTCTATTTAATAGTATAGCACATAATTTTTGAAAAGTCAATAGTTTTTTGCAAAAAAATTGATTTTTTTTAAGAAAAAGTTATGATGAAAATTTTATTTTAGCTTGTAATAATTTGATAATTAAGATATTATAGAAAATCTTTGCAAAACAAAAAAAGAAGTTATTGCATGCAAATTAAATGCCGTTTCTTTGAAATCGAAACGGCATTCAGACTTTTAAGGACGGAAAGTTGCGCCCTCAATGTAACAATTGTTATGCTCTTGTGAATTGTGATAGTAAACGCAAAGAACTTCGCCATTATCCAATTCAATTGATACCGGATAACCCAAATCGACACTTCCTCCGTTATTTTGGATAATGATTTCATTGTCCATATCCCAGGTTTTTCCGCCATCATAACTGATACAGCCGCGAACCCCCATGGGAGAATAACGATAACCGTAAGTTGCTAAAAGTCTGCCGTCTTTGAGTTCAAGCAGGTGTTGCGGATAACCTTTAACAGGAGTTTTGATCGGCTCTGTCCAGGTTTTTCCCATATCTTTGGAGAAAGAAATTCTCATGTGTCCGTCTCCCGGCATCGGAACTCTAATTGCAGTTACCATAGTGCCGTCACGCAAGATAACGGTGTGCGGTTCCTCGTATTTCGCTTTGCCGGGGGTTGCGTCCATTTCGGCAATAAGACCGATTTTTTCCCATTGGGTTGCATCGGGAGAACCTTTGTACATATAGACTTGGCGTTTTCCGTTATCGTTGCCGAGGCAGGGCTGATAGAGTGTGCCGTCTTCGGCAATTGCGGGTCCATGCGGTGCGAAAGCAGGAGCTTTTACCGCCTGAGTCCAAGTTTTTCCGTTGTCATCGCTGAAAAGGAAGAAACTGCCGCCGAATTGGTCTGCACCTGCCTGTTTGATGTAAGCAGTTTCAGAAGAGAATTGCTCCATAAGTGCTTTGATCGACATCCATGAATTCCAGCCGCCGTGGGAGAGAATGATTCTGCCATTGGGCATGACTTGAATTGCAGGGTCGCGTTCATCAGATTCGGTATCAGAGATTGAAACTGGTGCTGACCAGTTTTTGCCGCCGTCCTTCGAGAAAGTAATACAGATTCTGCCGTAGGGGCAGATGTGGTCTTCGCCCTCACGGAAAACTACTGCCAAGTCGCCATTGGGGAGTTTGGCAACTCCGGGGAATGCCAAGTGGCGGTTGGAGATTGCAGAAATTTTGAAGTGCTTGACGCCATCGGTAATCGGAATGATTTTGCCGAGGTCTTCTTCGGCAATGCGGTAAGGAACAGTGATTTTTACATTCTTGATATTGCCGTTATAGCCACGGTCGGAGTTATTGAGTTTGGATGCGCCGAGGATGAGTTTATTATTGCTTTGGTTGGCATCGATGGAAACTTTGATAGTTTCGGGTCTATCGGAATTTACCTGCAAAAGCAGTTGTTTAGCCACCGGGTCGTATGCGAAAGTCATATGCTGCCAAAAACCGATTTTTTCGGGGCAGGGGACATTTAACATATTGTACTGTTTTTTGTCCTTGTCATAGAAAATCAGTCGCAAATGTCTCTCCTCTGCAACTCCCTGAAAATGAATTGAGAATCTGCTTCCCTCAATAAGTCGGGGGAATGGAGTAGACTGCGGTGCAGTGTCTTGAAATTGCAAGGTGATTTTGCAGCCGTTATTGAAATCAAATGTATCAGGGAGTTCGGCGGCAGTGGAGTTGTCGGCTGACGCTTTAAATTGAAGCGCATGATACAAGCCGTCAAAGACGATTTCGGGTTTTAATTTACCGTATTTAAGCGTTTTTAAGTTTATTTGCTGTTCCGCTCCCTGCAAGGCGATTGCAAGGAGTGATAACAGACAGAATGATAATTTTTTCATATAGCGTCAAATATTCCTTTGTTTATTTCAAATTAAATCTTTCTTTGAGCCATGGAACTGCATATTGACCTTTGAAATAGTGGTCAGGGCCGTCATTATTGGTTTGGTGCCAAAATTCTGCATCGCTTAAACCTTCTTGGAGAGGTGCATTGTGACGACTTTCATAAGACTCATATTTTTTGAACTGAATCACTTTGAAGTTGTCGGGTGCGCCCATGATTTGATAGGCTTTTTGATACATTTTTGTGTCTTCGGAGGGTAAACCCTCTGTGCAAAGCACCGCTCTCGGTGCCAAACTTGCCAATAAGTCCGGGTGGTCAAAAATATCATACATGCCGGGCAGTACGAAAAATCCGCCGAATGATCCCGGACGGCGTCCTGATGTGCCGGGTTTGGTTCTTACTTTGACAGATTCGAACCAGTTGTAGATATTTTGATTCAAAACTACGGCTGAAACTTCGGGATTGAAAATCGCCAAGTACATAGCCTGCCATGCTCCCAGAGAGTGACCGCTGGTTGCAATTCGTTTTTTGTCAATAAAGGGCAATTCTTTGACCCATTTCATAAGTTGATTGTTCTGATAAGTTGCCAAGCCTAAATAACTCCAATTCATGCCGAAAAGATACATGCAAATTGTGTGAGTGTCGGCACCATTGCCGTTGCCAGAAATTTTGACAGTATCAGAGGTTTCACCGAAACTCGGATTGTCCATAGTTACAGTAACCATGCCTGCTTTGGTGTATTCAAGAGCCATTTGATTGACATCATGATACTTGGGAGTGTAGAAGGCATTGTGCAAATCTTCTTCGCCGGCCATGCTTTCTTTGCTTCGATTAGTTCCGGGAATACACATGACCACAGGCGCAGGATTATTCGCATTGACTCCGTCGGGAATGAGCATCAAAAACGGCACAACTGCACCGGGCATAGGATAATGTTCCCATTTTTCAAGAGTGTAACCGTCACGTTTTTCACGAGAAAGCATTTTGGGAGCAGGTTGTTCAGGAAATTCTTTAAGAAGCATTTCTGCCAATTTGTTTCTGACTTTTCCTTGCCAAACTTTAAATTCATCAGCGGTCATATTCGGATTGAATGCAAGTTCCGGCTTTCTGGTGCGGAAAAGATGTTGAACAACTCCGCGAGTAGTTTCAAATCTGCCGTCTTCACGGTCGGAGGTGAAAACTTTAAGTTTTTCGTAATCCTTGTCAGTAGAGTTTTGGATACCTTTGCCGCCTTTTTTGATGACTTCTGCGAGAGCGACGGGGACTTGTTCTTCAATCTTTAAGTTGCGGATTGAGCCAAAAAGAGTAGCCCTTTTGAAATCGTTCGGCAAAGTTCCTAAACAAAATGACAAGTCATGCAGGCGCAAGTTTGGCGGAAAACTTACAATTTGTTGAACTCCGTTATCAATTTTCAGAGATGCAGTGTGAGAACCGGGATCAATGATTGCTTCAAGTTTATGCCACTTGCCGACTTCATTTGACAAAGGCAAAATTGCCTGACGGTATCCTGTGCCGGTCAAAAGAAGTTTCATGCTGTATTGACCATTCGGTTGAGATGCGTCAATGTGAATTGAAATCGGTGGAGAATCAACCAAACGAGGGAAGCGTGTAGTCTGTTTGCCGTCTAAACGAAATTCCAAAGTTATATAACCACCTTTGCGGAAGTCGATTTTTTTCGGAAGTGCTACGACTTTTGTTTGGTTATCAGCCGGATTGAATAGTAGAGCACCGTTATCTTCTTTGGGGAAACTTGCTCCGTTTTGCAGTGCTTTTGCGTCCATTTGATAAGTGCCGCAAAAAGCGGCACTTGAAAGGATTACAGAAAGCAATGATATTGTTAATATTTTTTGCTTAAACATTTTCTATCCTTATAATAATTTAATAATTTTTGCTTTAACTAAACATATTATGTGGTCGGCTTGGTTCTTTTTGAACCCTGGAACCAGAGGTTTTGTTGAGTAAAGTCAACTTTTTTGTCAACAATTTCTGTTTTGGTTTTGAGGTGTGTTACGTGACCGTCAGCCCACAAAACATTGGTGCCGCTGCTATGGTGATCGCCGGTTTTCTTTTCAAGCATGTTGCTATCGGTAATAGCAGAGTTTAATTGATGATTAGAGTAGCGATTCTTGAGGTCGGTATGAAGTTCAAAAAGCAAACCAATATCACTGGTGTTGGGAATGTTTGAATTTAATACATGACGAACTTCACCTGCCGCAGAAACATAGAGTTCTACAACAAAACCGTTCGGAGCATAAGAAAGAGTTCCTGTCTTACCGCCTGTTGCCTGACCGCCGCATACAAAGTCAAGTGCCGGCATTGTGCTTTTGAGAGTGCTTGCAGTAGAGGGGCATTCAAATTGTTTTGCAGTATTGCCGACATATTTTCCTACATGGCTCATCCACATTTCAGCAACAGCGTAACTCGGATATACAACCATCGGATAATATCCATTGTTGTCGTCGCAGTACAAATTGAAACCTAAACCGATTTGTTTGAGGTTGTTTGCGCATGAAATAGCACGAGCTTTTTCACGGGCTTTGTTAAGTGCGGGGAGCAACATTCCTGCAAGAATCGCAATGATTGCAATGACAACTGTCAGTTCAAGTATTTTATTTAGAATTTTTATGATTTATCAATTTATGGAGTGAAAAGAACAAAAAATTACTATTTTCACCTCAAAACTATGTGAATTATTAGACTACTGATACTATCAAAACATTAACGAAAGGAAGAAAAAGATGAAAAAATTCAGTAAATTCACCCTCATTGAGTTGTTGGTTGTCATTGCAATCATTGCGATTCTTGCAGGAATGTTGCTCCCCGCACTTAACAAAGCCCGTGAAAAAGCTCGTGCTATTTCATGCGCAAACAACCTCAAACAAATCGGTTTAGGTTTCAATTTG
>JAZRSP010000113.1:0-1518 GCA_045651565.1 Victivallaceae bacterium
ATCCTCAATTTCCTTGCGCAATTTTGCAATTTCTGAATTTTTTTCAATCTCGATTTGCTTTAAAATCTCTGATTTGTTGGTTAGCGCAGAGTCTGGATAAGCCTTTATGTAGGTTTCAATTGAAATGTTGCCGCTTGCAAGACAGCTATCAAGCATACTGATTACCGATGCACTTGATGATTTTGAAATACCGCAGGCTTCAACAGAAATATCAAAAACTGTTTTTTCATAATCTGAGGATGTAAAATAGTCAATAATTTCCTTGTCCCTTCCGTTTTCGTTTATAACGGTGACAAATTGCTTCTTATAATAATATAGCTTCATAAATTGAGCAATAACAAGTGCTTGCTTGCGCTTTACCTCCCAAAACTGAGAGCGAAGCTCCTCAATTGGCATTTGTGCCTGTGCTTGAAGCTGAGCAATTGCCACGCCTGACATATTGGACCATTGTAAATCACCGCCCATAATTGCGGTAACGCCGCATGCGGTTTTTGTCATTTCGATTAGGTTATCGGTAATTGACATCGGCACGGAGCTTAATGGCTGCTCCTGCATACGCTTAATTCCATCGCCTGTGCCTGAATGGTCAATTAAAACCTGTCCCGGCACATTTGAAATTCGTTGTCCCTTAAGTGCATTTGGCAACGCAACATATTTGCCCCAAGCACATTCCTGGGCGTTGAGTAAGCTCATTGCCACATTAAAGTTAATTGATTTTTGGTTTGGAATTAAGCCGTCAATCTCGCTAATTCCGTAAATTGAGCCATCACGCTTTTCATAAAAGCCGCAAACAATAGGATAAAGTCCTGCTTGCACAGGTCTTGCCTCGGTGCTTTCATCCTCACTGTCACTTACCTTTTTAGGTGCGAATGGAAATTCACTTGTAATAATCTGTGATTTTGTCGCCCTTTCACAGTAAACATCGCCGTTTTTTCTAAAGTAGCGAGTGAGAATTGTCACTGAGCCATCTTGATTTTTATCCTGTGATAGTGTCTCAGCACTTATCCTGCCTTGACACATCTCAACCACCTCGGTAAAATCAAGATAAGATGCAATTAAAATCCATCGTTGCTTTTGCTCATCGCAAATTGTTGGATTTGCAAAGAAAATATTAAGCGGGTCAATAATCTCGCATCTGACACCGCCATCCATAATGCCGTTTAGGTCAATTGCATCCTTGTCCCAGTAGTAGTGGTAAAAGTATGAGCCCTTTTTAATGCCGTCATCAACGGCAAGCTTGTCAAGGCTGTCTTGATCAAGCTCCTTTAAAATTGACATTGCAAAGGAATTGAATTTTGAAACATCAATGCCACCTGTGTAGCTTTTAAAGACCGGGCGGACAGGAGTTGAGAGAATTGCCGCCTTTTTGCTTCGGCAAATTTGCTTGATAATGTTGATTACAGGGCGAGGAAGGTTTTTTGTGCTTTCCGTTGGAGCAGGCCATTGTCTGCCCTCAAAGAAATCAATATTTCTTGGAATACTGTCGCGAATACCGATTTTGATTTGATATTCAAGACC
>JAZRSP010000114.1:0-9998 GCA_045651565.1 Victivallaceae bacterium
AATCATCAGCTTGTGCAGTCGGGGGAGCGGTCTGCGGTTCTTCCTGTGTAGTTGCTGGGGCAGCGGGAGCAGCTTCAACCGGTGCGGCTTGCGGAGTTTCAACAACTGCCGAAATTTCAATATTTTCAGTTTTTTCTTCGGCTTTTTTTCTGCCGCGAATTTTTTTAGAAGGAGCAGCAGTTTCTTCTGTATCTTTTTTTATTTCTTGAGATTTTTCGGTTTTCTTTTTTTTGGGTTTTTCTGTCGGAACTTCAATTAAGTCGGGTTGAATTTCTGCTGAAACAGATTCGCTTTTTTTTGGGCGGCCTCTGCGTTTGGGTTTTTCTTCTGCGATGATTTCCAATTTGTTTTCTTCTTCGCTCATAATAAATCCTTTTGTTTCAATTATATTTAAATACCTAATTTATTTACTAAATCTATAATTTCCTTGCGGAGGAAGTCTATCGAACCGCTATTTACAATAACAAAGTCGGCAAGTTCGGCTTTTTTCTCCAAAGGTAATTGCATTTTATCTCTGGCGATAATGTCTTTTTCGGAGTAATTTCTCTGTGCCAGATTTGAAATTCGCTGCTCCATAGAGGCGTAAATCGTTACAGTTTTGTCCAAAAGTTCTTTGTAATTTTCCTCAAAAAGCAACGGGATTTCTACAATCAATGTTGCGTTATTTTTTTTGTATTGCGTAATTTTTTCATTAATTTTGCTTTTGATAATCGGAGAAATTATTTCGGTTAAAAAATTCATTTCTTCCGGGTTGTTAAAAACAATTTCTGCAATTTTGCGACGGTCAATTTCTCCATTTTTGTCTAAAATTTCAATCATCCACCGATTTTTGAGCGCAGTTAAAAAACTCGGATCTTTTTCAGGATAGATTTGATGACAAATTTCATCGGGACTGGTGACATCCAAGTTCAATTCCTTTAACAATTTTATGCATGTGCTTTTGCCGCAGCCGAAGACACCTGTAATACCGATAATCATAGATGAATTTTCAGAAATGTTTTTTTTGAATTAACTTTTGACTTTTCCTTAATATAACTTGATTTTTTCAAAATTCAAGCTATATTTCAAATAATATTCAATTTTTTAGCTAAAAATGGGAGTTTTTGAACTATGGAAATTAAAATTACAGGTAAAAAAGAGTTGGGAAAAGGCAAGTTTATTCGACTGGAAGAGGTCGATTATATTGACAGTTACGGCGTACAGAGAAAGTGGGAGAAGTGTGCAAGAGTAAATTCCAGAGGTGCAGTAATTATCATTCCTGAAATTTCGGGAGATGATGAGTATATTCTGGTGCGTCAATATCGGGTGCCGGCAGAAAAATATGTAATTGAGTTTCCGGCAGGCTTGGTCGATGACGGTGAAAAAGCCGAAGTTACTGCTCTGCGTGAGTTATATGAAGAAACCGGGTATGAGGGAGAAATTATGGAAGTTTTTCCGGCAGGATTCAGTTCACCGGGTATGTCCGGAGAAGAGGCGACAATTGTTAAAGTTGTAATTGACGGTAATAAATATCGCGGCAAAAAAGTGGAAAATCATCAGGAATCAAGTGAAGATATTGAAGTAATAAAAGTTAAAAAATCCGACTTTAAAAAATTTGTTTATGACCGAATCGCCGCTGGGGACGGAGTCGATAATAAACTTTTTATGTTGATGATTTAAGACCGATATAGTTTTAGTGGAACCTGAAAAAATACAGATTCCACTTTTTTTTTGAGGAATTAAATTTCTTTGCGTGATTTTTCAAAAAGTTCGCAGACTGCCTGCGACGGCTTTTTGTCGATGAGTGATACTGCAATTGAAGCAATTAAACCTGCTGCAAATCCAGGCACAATCTCGTAAATTCCAGTGCATTTTGCCAAGAAAATGTACCATAACACATCAACTAAAAATCCCACAATAATACCAGCCATAGCCCCTGCATAAGTAAAGCGTTTCCAGAAAAGCGCAAGGATTATTACCGGACCGAAAGCCGACCCGAAAGCCGCCCATGCACAGGAAACTAATCCCATAATGCCTTTGCATTCCGGTCGGCTTGCGATGATAAAGGCAACTGTGGCGATAAATACCACAATAATTCTGCCTGCCCACAACATTTCTTTGTCGGAGGCTTTTTTGCGCAACAAAGGTTTATACAAGTCAGACACAAACGCTGATGATGATGCCAGAAGTTGTGAGTCAGCGGTACTCATTGCCGCCGCCAAAATAGCAGAGAGCAAAATTCCTGCACAGAAAATTGCTACACTAATTAATCCGATAGAACTGCCGATCCAATCGAAAACTTTTCTGACCATATCAATAAAAACCAGAGAGTTGCCATCTTTTGTTTCCATAAGTACATCACCAATGAAACGGCGTCCGAGCAAACCGACCGCTGACGAAGCACTAAGAATTAAAAACAACCATGTACAACCGATAATTTGAGATTTACGCATCTCTTTTTCGCTTTTAATAGAAAAGTAGCGAATCAGAATGTGGGGCATGCCGAAATATCCCAAGCCCCAGCCAAGTCCGCTGATTATATCAGAAAAACTTTTCCAATTGGCTTGACCGTCAGAGAGAATATTATAGTAATTTTCTGATAAAGTTACTTCCGGTGCGGTGAAAGAAGCTGCATTCATCATGGCAACTGCTATAATCGGTACAAACATCAATGCTCCAAGCATTAATATCCCTTGGAAAAAGTCTGTCCAGCAGACCGCATTATAACCGCCCAAAAAGGTATATACAACAATTACAACACTGGCAATAATCATGGCAATTTTGGGATCCATGCCGAGAACAGTATTGAAAAGTGTGCCGCAAGCATAAAGACTTGAAGCAGTATAAACACAATAGGTAATTACGAAAACTATTGCAGAAATAACCATAATTCCTTTTCTGTTTGAGCAGAAACGATTGGAGAGAAACTGAGGAACTGTAATTGCATCTTGGGCAACAATTGAATAGCGGCGCAATTTAGGCGCAACCGCAATCCATGCTGTAATTGTTCCTAAAAGCAAGCCTACTGCGATCCAGATTTGACCTACTCCATAACAGTAAATTGATCCGGGCAACCCCATTAGCACCCATGCACTCATATCTGAAGCCCCTGCGGATAATGCAGACACCCAGCCATTCATATTACGACCGCCGAGGAAGTATTCTTTCTCGGACTCTTTGCCATTACGGGATTTCAGGAAAAAATATACTCCGATAATTAAAACCAAAACAAAATACAATACCAATGCAGCCAATTCCGGCACTTTCATTTGCAACCTCCATAAAGTTAAAAATTTTAATAAAAACAATCATTATTAATATAACATAATTTTAAAAAAAATCAAATTGCAAATGATATTTTAAATTAAGAATTAAGATTATGGATTTTTATTTTTTGTTTTTGCAAATAGAGCAGGGGGTATAGGAGTTGCATGTCATGCTTCCCAAGCTGATGTTGTACTTATTGGCAAATTCAACAGGCGATTCGCAATCTGCTTCATCGAGCATTTGTAATAGAAGCAATGCTGCCGCTTCCGCATCAGCACAGGCATTGTGGTGCGCAAAAGTATGACCGAAAATACTGCATAAATCATTGAGTTTATGACTCGGCAAATCAGTCCAATGTTTCTGGGAGCCTCGAAGCGTGCAGAGGTACTTGAATTGCGGATACTCAAAGCCGTACAAATCACACAATGCTCGCAGAACTGACATGTCAAATGCTGCATTATGGGCGATTACCACATCGGATTTCAGTAATTCAAAGAGCCAGTCTTTAAGTTGCGGAAATTCTGCTTCGCTTGCTACATCTTTGGGACGAATACCATGAATGCGGATATTACGCCAATCAAAGTAGTCGCAACTTCTATGCGGTTTGATCAACCGTTCTTCGGTGTGAATGATTTTTCTATTTTCAATAACTGCCAAACCGACCGAACAGGCACTCGCTCGTGCGGCATTTGCAGTTTCGAAGTCTATGGCAGTAATTTTCATTTTATCCAATCCGTCTATTTTTTGATAATCAAGTTGTTAATAGTGAGTTTAGGCACATGGTGAACATCGTTTTCGTCACGGTAGTAAGCAAGATTTTCGGGTGATTGCGCATCATCATAAGTAATTGATTCTGCCGCTTTGCCGAGGGCGACAACAAGTTCGATGTGGTAATCTTCGGTTAAATTCAAAAGTTCACAGAGATTCGGTTCGTTGAAACTCCCAAGCATGCAGCCTGATAAATTTTCGCTTGAAGCTGCAAGCATGATGGTTTGTGCGGCAATTCCGACATCGGTTTTGAGGTATGGACGGCGGGCTTCCAGACTTTTTTGAGTACAGATGATAATAAATGCAGTCGGTTGTTCATGGGGGGCAGGGTTCCAGTCTTTGAAAAGAGCTGCCCATTTTGTTTGAGCGAAAATTGTTGCGACTTCATCTTTTTTGTTAGTTACAAAATAGCGGAGAGTCTGCAAATTGCCTCCGGTCGGAGCGAAACGGACACACTCCATGATTTTATTCAAAACTTCATCGCTGATTTGGTAGTTGTTATCAAATCGACGGCAACTGCGACACTTTTTCATCATATCTAAAAACATACTGCTAACTCCTTGGTTAATTTAAATTTTTATAATGAGATAATATAATACTTTGAGAGAAAAATTTCAAATTAGAAAGAGGGTTTTTGTGTTTTTTTTTTGCTGATGAGGTCTTGCTATGTCTTATATTAATATAATAAATAGAAAAAAATAACATTTCTGTTTGACATTTGAATTTTATAGATTATATTAGGAAAAAGATATTTTTTTTATGCTGTATGATACGATAATTTATGGAGGTTTGTCGTGGATAAAAATATTATTTGTATGAAGTGGGGAACCAAATTCGGCCCGGAATATGTTAATCGACTTTACACTATGGTTGAAAAAAACTTGACCATTCCGCATCGTTTTGTCTGTTTTACCGACAATACTGACGGTTTGCTTGAAGGTATCGAAACCAAAGAACTTCCGCCGTACCATGACAATCCGTCAATCGGTGATATGGGGTGGCGCAAATTGTCGCTTTTCAATAAAGAATTGGCGGACTTGCAAGGATTGGCGTTATTTTTGGATTTAGATGTGGTAATTCGTCAGAATTTGGATGAGTTTTTTGATGTTGAGGGAGATTTCCTTATTTGCAAAGACTGGGATTTTCCAAGGGATATTATCGGTAATTCATCGGTTTTCCGCTTTGAAATCGGCAAACATCCGGAAGTTTTGGAGAACTTTTATAAACTCGGCAATGAAATTCGTAATGACTATCGCAATGAACAGGCTTTCCTCTCTTATGAAATGCACCGAAAAGGTATTTTGAAGTATTGGGACAAAAACTGGTGTGTAAGCTTCAAGCGTCATTGCCTCCAAGTTTTCCCGGTTAACTTTTTTGTTGAACCAAATGACCCGGTAGATGCGAAAATTATTGTCTTTCACGGTAAACCTACTCCGCAGATGGCTCGCAAAGGCTATTGCGGCAAAATGGGCTTCCGCTATGTCAAAGCAACTACATGGCTGGATAAGTATTGGAAATAATGAGGTATTTTATGTCAAATAACAGTGATAAAATTACTATAAACAGCAACAAGAATAATAGCGATTTCTCTATCAGTATCGCTCCGACTGTCCCGGTTGCCGCTAGTAACAACACTAATAAAGTCGCTCCGTCGAAAGATGCCCCGAAGCAGAAGTCAATTTACGGTGAAATTTCTCAAATTCCGTTGCTTGATGCAGTAGAAGGGATCAAGTTTGACTTTAATGACGGTATCAGAATCCTTTTCCCGCATAACGGCAAAGAATATCATGTAACTTTTACCGATATTGACACCGGAATTGTTTTGTACAGCAACGATACTGTTCCCGGTGCCTATGTTACCAGCGTTAAAAAGTTTTATATCAAGTTCAGACTTATTATTCATCGCAAGGGCGAAAGCACTCCGATTTTTACCCATGACTATGATGCGACTAACAAAGAAGTTATGATTCAATTGCCGGTCGGAACTTTGGGGGACAGTATCGGATGGTTCAGCTATGTTGAGCGTTTCCAGAAAAAACATAACTGCAAGGTCATTTGCGTTATGACTCCGCATATTGCCGAGATTGTAAAAAATCAGTATCCGGACATTACTTTTATCGCATCGGAAGAGACCAAAAATTATAAACCTTATGCGTCTTATTACATGGGATTATTCTTCCGAGGAGATGTCGATCATCAGCCGATTGATTTCCGTTATATCGGTTTGCACCGTACTGCTGGATATATTTTGGGGGTTGACCCTGCAGATGAACCGCCGAGATTTGATTTGAGTGCGAAGCGTCAGATCAAGGAGAAATATGTCTGTATCGCAGCGCAGAGTTCTAGTCAGGCGAAGTATTGGAATAATCCTTACGGCTGGATTAGTGTAGTCCAGTTTTTGAAAGACAACGGTTACAGAGTCCTCTGTATTGATAAGGAAAAAGTTTACGGTACTGGATTGAATTATAACTACATTCCGTACGGTGCTGAAGATTTTACCGGTAATTTACCCTTGCAGGAGAGAATCAATTTGATTAAAGATGCAGATTTTTTTATCGGTTTATCCAGCGGTTTGAGTTGGCTTGCCTGGGGTTGCAAAGTCCCGGTGGTTATGATTTCAGGCTTTACCCACCCGACTAATGAATTTGAAACTCCGTACAGAGTTATTAATTATCATGCCTGCCACAGCTGCTGGAATGATATGAGAATCGACTTTGACCACTTCGATTTCCTCTGGTGTCCTCGCCACAAGGGAACAGATCGCCATTTTGAGTGTACAAAATTGATTTCGGCAGAGCAGGTTATTACTACAATTAAAAAAGTACCTACTTTCCGACCGAAAGAAAAATAAAACAGGAGAATTTTATTATGATTACATGCAACGAAACAACATATAAATCTTATCGTGCGTTGTCGTTGAAAAGCGAACAAGTTGAATTGATTATTTCAATTGAGTTCGGGCCCAGAATTTTGAGTTACCGTCGAATTGATGTTGACGGTGTGAACTTCATGAAAAATTTTGAAGATCAGCTTGCCGATTTTAAAAAAGATGAGTGGCAGAGTTATGGCGGTCATCGTTTGTGGATGGCTCCGGAAGTTTATCCCGACACCTATTATCCCGATGTGGATGAAGTAGAGTATTACTTCGAAGAAGATCGGGGAATTTTGAATTTGCTCTGTCAGGTTGAAAGCAAATCTAAACTCCAAAAAGAGTTTCGTATCTACTTCGAGGAAGATAACTTGGTCAAAATCGAACAAAATGTCTACAATCGCGGCGATAAAGCGGTAACTTTCGCTCCCTGGTCATTGACTGTGATGGCGGCGGGCGGTCGTGCAGTTATTCCGCAGGAAAAATATGTGCCGCACGGAGAAAAAGAGGGCCAATCTTTCTTGCCTGCCCGTCCGTTGGTTTTGTGGAAATTTACCGACATGAGCGATCCTAGATTTACTTTCGGCAAAAACTTCGTTCAAATTCGTCAGGATGATGCCTATGAGTCAAAACAGAAAATTGGTATGTGTAATACTTTGAGATATTCGATGTATACTCTCGGCAATCAGACTATGGTTAAGTATTTTGATTACGAAGACGGTGCAGAATATCCTGATATGGGCTGCAACTGTGAATTTTTCACCATGCCGGGATTTTTGGAAATGGAGGCTTTGGCACCTTTGCAGACAGTCGAAGCGCAAGGGGTTGCTTCGGTAAATGAAATGTGGGAAATTTTGGACTTCCCGTTGCCGGAAGATGATGCAGAAATTGCAAAAGTCATTGCCGAAGTAATCGGTTAATTTGATACAAAAAGGGGTGCTTCATGTTTCCTGTGAGCAGAGAAGAGTTGCAGAATTTGCAGCTTGATGACTGTAAAAAACTTCAAAAACTCGATGATTACGGTTGCTTCGCCGGAGCCGGAGAGAGTTTGGAGGATTTTAAATGTCGGCTGATTAAGGAACTTGACTCTCTCAATACTTTTAGGGATAATATCAATAATAGTGACAGTATTGTCGTTTTTGATGACATAAAAGTTGCAAAAGGCGATTTAGTTCCGAATGATATTGTTCGTGAAGGTATGAAAAAAGCCGCCAAACTTTACGATTTTGAAATTGATTATTTGCCGGCTTTTTTTCTTAATCAGGACATCGGTCTATTGTGGGGCGGTTGTTCTGTTTATGATGAAAGCACCTCGCAAAGATTTATTTTAATCAGAAAAAATTTCAAAAAGAACCGTCGCTGGTTTATCTATGACCGTCGGGAATTATTGGCGCATGAGTTATGCCACGGAGCAAGGCAAGTTCTGAATGACTCTTCGATTGAGGAATTTTTCGCTTATCAGACAAGTGAAAGTGCTTTTCGCCGATATATGGGTAATTGTTTTATTGCGGAAATTGATGCGATACTTTTTGTTTTGCCTGCATTGTTGTTATTAGCGGCACAATTGGTAAAAATGTATTTGGTTGCTAATCTTTGGATTTGGCCTTTTTGGGTATTGACTTTGGGGATATTTCTCTTTTTTGGTATCAGAAATCACTTGGCAAGGAGAAGGGTTTTCGGTGCGATTGAAAAACTTGAATCTTGGAATATTAAAAAGCCGCAAGCACTGCTTTTTCGTTGTACATCCTCTGAAATTTCTGAAATTAATAACTTGAAAAAACGCGAAGAATTCTTAAATTGGATACGCCAAAAAGGTGAAAATGAAATTCGTTTCCAAGTAATCAAATATAAGTGGAAGTTTGATGGATAGTTTTTTTGATAAAATCAAAGATTTACCGATTTGTACAAAGCTTGATGACCTGAAAAAATCCGTTATGTCATCAAGCGTTTCTCTATTAAGTGCCGCTCCGGGATCGGGAAAAACGACGGTAGTTCCAATTTTTCTTTTGCAGAATTTATACGGCAGAGATGGTGGCAAAATTTTGGTGCTTGAACCGCGCAAATTGGCGGCTAAAATGGCATCGTGCCGTATGGCGGAGTTATTGAATGAACAAGCAGGAATGACTGTTGGATATATTTTCAGAGGCGAGCATTGCACATCGGCACAGACTCGAATAGAAGTTGTAACGGAGGGTGTTTTTACCAGAATTATTCAGAATGACCCATTTTTAAGCGACTACAAGTGTGTGATTTTCGATGAGTTTCATGAGAGAAATATTAATTCTGATTTGGGCTTGGCGTTTGCGCTTGATGTACAGAAAAATCTGTGTGATGACCTGAAAATAATTTTAATGTCCGGCTCGATTAAAAGTGATAAGTTGTGCGAAAAACTTAATGCCGATTTGATTGAATCAAATGAACGCCGATATGAGTTGAAAATCAATTATCTTAATTCGTCCATGCGGCAGATTGATATGGAACAGGAGCTTTTGCGGAAAATTGTTGAGATTTGCCGTGAAAATCAAGCGGGAAGTGGTGATATTTTAGTTTTTCTCGCAGGAGCATCAGAGATTAATCGGGTGGGGGATAAACTTGAAGAGATTTTTGATAACAAAGAACTTGTTATTCACCGATTGTACGGGGCGATGGACAAAAAAAGCCAGTTTGAAGCGGTTATGCCGGATGATAATGGACGCCGAAAAGTTATTTTAAGCACCAATATCAGCGAAAGCAGTATCACAATTGAAAATATTAAGTTTGTTATTGACAGCGGTTGGGAAAAGCGATTGATTTATGATGTAAATTCCTCGCTGAACCGCCTGACTTTGATGCCGATTTCGCAGAGTTCGGCAATACAGAGAGCCAATCGAGCCGGTCGTTTGGGAGCAGGGGAGGTTTATCGACTGTATAGCGAGCGGGATTATCAGAACTTTCCGACTGATATTGTGCCTGAATTGCAGGAGATTGATTTGAAAAATTTCGCCTTTGAACTTGCAGTTTGGGGAGGAGCGTTTGATAAGTTATTCTTTTTGATAGATAGTTCAATACAAGTTAAATTGAATCAGGCGTATGAATTTTTGCAGGCATCGGGAGTTCTGGATGAAGAAAACAATGT
>JAZRSP010000115.1:0-3991 GCA_045651565.1 Victivallaceae bacterium
ATCGTTGCGGCAGTTGCCACTACCAGTGGAGCACAGCGTAATGAGATGTCCAGATTGCAACTCCGACGATATAATTCCCTGGGTCGACGGCTACATCTGCAGAGACTGCGGCTGCGAGTTTGATGATCCGCCAATCAACGAAGATGTCGTTTGAAATAATTTCCCATCTGTGTTTTTATTGCCGCACAGATGGGAATTTATTTTTTGTGTTTCAAAATCCCGTTGGCGAATCAGTTCAAGCAGCACCATAAAAACATCATACCGTTAGTTTGATGGCATAAAGTCGCTTATGTTGAACCAATATTCTGTACGATAAATAATCTGGGCTGCGTCTCTTCGTGCAATATGTTTTTTTCTTCCTTCCGGATCATTTTTGTACTCATTATGATTTTGCCAATCGGCTTTGAGTGCGTACCAATCTTTTTCAAGAAAAGCCCGTACAGCAACTATCAAGTGATCGTGTAATATACCGTTTACATCGCAAAGCTCCTGGGCAACTGTGATATAATGGAAACCTTGAAAACGCTCATCCGCCGGTTTGGAATGAACTAATTCTTCCCAAATTCTTTTATCGACAAAAGCATACTCCAACGATACACCATCAAATCTTTTATGCGGATTGATCTCCGGATCAACCTCTTTGACAATAGTAGCGTGTTCTATATCGTATCCCCATCCCCCGGAAAAGTTACATTCATCAGCTGTGAGTGGAAAGTGCTGCTGTAATACTTTTCGTGGTGTTGGGTAATCATCCGGCAGACGAAACAACTCTCCGGGTAATGTACCTGCCAATAAACGGTTATTGCGTATGCCTGATATTGGAGTATGGTATTTGTTATATTCTCTTGGCAAACTCGTTAATATTGAATTTAGAAATTTATCTGCTTGTGTCATATTTCATTCCTTCTTTATCTGTCAGTTGAATAAATTCTTGGGTATGCGGGAAGCAAAAACTTCCCGCTGCTTTATTACCTTTCAATATCCCGGATACCTCGAATATGTTTTACCTTCACTTTCTTTTTTCCTTCTGTACTGTTCTCGCTAGTATTCTCTTTTTTGCATATTGGTATCATAGTCTTTTTGAAATTGAGAAGTGAAAAACTTTTTGGTGCTTGATGGCGTAAGATCATTTTCATCTACTTTTGCCAAGTAAGATAATTGTCGCATAGTATCCTGCTTTTGCTTGTGATTTTCCCAAGTCCCGCGTTTGATCATTCTGCCATTTTCTCTGGGCGATCCATCAGGTGCTTTATTGCACGGATAGACCAATACTTTTTGCTGAACCTCTTCCAGAGGTATATCCAAATGTTTTGCCCAATACTTTTCCACTGTTGCTATAACTGCATTTTTATAGCGTTTTTTGTTGCCATCTAAAAGTATTCCTACATGATAATGTTGATTTTCACTGGTTACCTGTTCCCGTTTGGCGACATATTGCGGATCATAACCTTTACGACTGAACTCCCTGCATACGCCTTGTAACGTACCCGAAAAATCACGATTGCTATTATCGGCATTATGATCTTTCGGGTAACGAAGATCAAATCTTACTACCAATACTTTTGAGTGTCGTTCAGTCATAGTCGTTATAACGCCATCTATAGCCCTTATGTAATCATAAGAAAACTCACGAGGCGTATCACAAAGTTTTGTCCCATGATACTGGTTGTCAATAAATGTCTTTTTTCTGGGCATAATAGCCTACCTTTCTTTAATTGGTTAAATGATTAAAGCTTAAGAGCTTTCTGTGTATTATAATAAATCCTGCTGGTCAAAAATAAAAAAATGAATAATTCTCATTTGTTGTGGTTGAGATATCTCCCGCATATAATAACGGAATTTTTGGTTGAGATAGATCCTTTGGGGCATATAATCAGTTACGGCAACATTAAATTGGAAATCGTGTCAGTCAAAAGCAGAATGTAAACAGGCGGAATTTTTTCCCGCCTGCAAAAAAGAATATCAATATATCATATGGATCATACGGTTCATACGGTTTTTTGTAACTTCTTTATTTTTATATTACGATATCCGGAACGATTGGTGCCTTTACGCTTGATGTCACGATTACGGGTAAGATTGAAAATTTTTTGCATATGCTCTGGAAGCTCAATTTCAAACTTACGCTTGGGGATGAAATGCCACCCGATATTTTTGGCGACCTCAATGTAGAGGGCGTAAATCTCTTCGGTTGTTAAATTGCTTCCGGGGCAAGGCGCCAGAAATTTTTTAAGAATGCTTTCAAGTTGGAACGATTGACTGAAAAGGAAGTCCAAACGCACCTTTTGAACTTTGGATATGGGCAGTTGGCTTGATTGGGCGGTCAAGAGATTGGCAAGACCTTCGAGACACCAATTCAGAATACCGGAGCCTTCTTCCCGAAAGAGGACATTGGCAAAGTTATCCAGTGGGGTTTCCGGTTTGTAACTATTGCACTTGATCCAACGCAAACGCCGATGCCAGGCGGATATGTCGTCATCACTTTCGAATTCCAGTACCGGAACTGCATTGCCAACGATAAAGACATTGTAGGTACCCTGAATCATTCTTTGTTCATTGGAGTGTTTCAACTCCACTCGCAGTGCATCATCACCAACCAGAGATTTCATAATTCCCATACCCTTGGTGGTAAAGAACGATGTTTGGGACTCTTTTCCGGTCAACAGAGTTTTACCAATGAAGGAATTTGTTTCAAAGCGACCTCCAATGCAGCCAGGGCGGATTTGCATACAATTTGCAGTACCAACTACCATTTCAAGAATATTGGCTACAGTTCCTTTGCCGCTACCACCGGAGCCGGTTAAAAGCATAATGGTTTGCGTCAAGTTGCGTCCAAGCAGGCACTGTCCAAAATACTTTTGCAGCAGATCAATATCTTCTGCTTCCAGAAGCGGAGCAAGGAGCTGCTCTTTGAAGCGAGGGCAATCAGTTTGCGGATCATAAACAAGATTGCAGCGATTGCGGCTGTGATAATCCGGAGAGAATGGCTTCAATTCGCAACCTCCGTGTTCATCAATCTCTACAACGCCATTGAGGCAATGAATCAAATTCCCATTTTTGTCGAAAAAGTTTTCGGGGACTTGGGCAATGGTACTCAGAAATACCAGAATGTCTTTGATTACAGCCGGACGCCTCATACTGACAAATTCGTCTTCGATGTCGTTCGCTCTGGCAAGATCCAGTATTTCTTCACTGATTTTACTGATCATAGCCTCTAGGCTCTGCGCTTCCCACAATCCGTTATTTTGATTGTAGATGTAAAATCGCCTCTCTGTAGGCATAAACACACAGCCGGAAAACGAACTAAAATATTCTGCAAAGGCTTGTAATCCGAGTGTTGGCTTCTGACCGCTGCTGATAATCAGCGATCCGTACTTGTTTTCGATGGTATAAACATCCATCTTGGTTCCCTTTCTATATTAGGGGGTAAAAAATTATGGACAATACAGTCCCAACGGATTGCCCCTAATATAGCTCATAGATAAAGAGTTCGCCAACCAGTACAAAATACCATTAAAATACTGGGAATAAAACGATTACAATGTGAAAGAATCGAAATATTCAGATTCTTGCTGACCGCATAAACAGGAACGTGTGATTAAAAATTTTTCATTTTTTTTGATGTGGCAGATGGAATGAGTTTGTGTGGCAGAAATGTGGCATTTGTTGTTTGGAAAGGTATGAATTTGATAGAATCCGGAAGAATGGCAAAAAAAAGCCGGCGAGTTGAGTTTGAGCTCAAAACACCGGAAAAAGGCAAAAAAAATGGTATGCCCGTCGCGATTCGAACGCGAGACCTTCTACTCCGGAGGCAGACGCTCTATCCAGCTGAGCTACGGGCACACACTGATATATCTCTTAATATATCCTGATTTGAGCATTTTGCAATAATGCTTATGCAAAAAATTATAAAAATTATTGTTTTTTTATGTTTTTGCTATGTTTTTTATTTGAATTTATCTTTTTATTATGTTATATTGTTGTATTGACG
>JAZRSP010000116.1:0-12109 GCA_045651565.1 Victivallaceae bacterium
CCGAACTCTCCAAAAAAACCATTTTCATCGGGCATTTGAGTTAAATCTAACTTTTTCATTTTTTTGTTTTTCCTTTTGTTTATATTTGATAATTATTTTTAACTTTTAATTTCATATTAAAAAAGCCGCATTCCTTTGAGAAGGAATACGGCTTGTAGTGTATTTAATTGATTAACTTTTTAATCAAGACATGCAGATTCGAGCATAATTCCTTCACTAGAACTACGCCAACGCCACCAACGATTTACGAAATTGTTTTGTCTTGTTTTCATTAAAAAATCCTTATGTTTTCTTTTAATATATGCCGGTTTGGCAAAATTGCAAATGGAATAAGAAATTTTTTTGAAAAATATTTGTGTCTATTTGCGGGTTTTATAAAAAAGCGGAGGGCAAAAAAATGCATTTTGCCAAGTGTAATTTTTAATTGGAAATAAAAATGTCTGCTATCTTTATTGCTTTATAATCATAAATTTACAACTTTTTTATTTTTTTTGCTTGTATTTTTGTTTTGGCCAGTTATATTATTTTTGAATAGTATGATAATGTAATTTTTTTTAGAGGTTTTTATGGCAGAAAATAATTACAACGGCGTGGCGATTACTCCTGCATGGCACCAGAGCGGTCCATACAATTGGTATGTGCCTTGGAATTTTTCTTTTAACCGCAAATCGGTAACCGGTTGTGTGGCAACTGCGGTTTCACAGGTGGTTTGGAGTTGGCTTAATCGTGGTTATACCGATGATATAACAATTACTTTGACTGCCGACAATGCGTATAGTACCCCTTCAATGTATACTGATGTCTATTACATTATTGATGAAACAAGAGAAAATGCTGAAAAATTCGGCTATTTACCTTTCGATGATGTCAATGCAATTTTGGCTTCCGAAAATATTTATACTAATGAATATATCGCTGCATTGAACTTTGCCGTCGGGGTTCATCATACTATGGTTTATGATGATTGGGACGGTGCGGCAGGTTCTATGACTTGGGATGGTTTTTATGCTCTAATCGGTATGGGAAATGCCAATTACAGCAGTAATGTGACCTCTTGGGATGAGAATTTGGGTGTTTCGGTCATCTCTGACGCTTTTTACGAAGTTATGATAGAGAACTTGCTTGCAGGGTGTCCTTTGGTGGTATCAAATTGGGATCACGCGTATGTGATTGACGGGTATAACTCCTATAATGATACTTTCCATGTCAATTGGGGTGACGGAAAAAGTGGATATTGGCACAGTCGGGCGTCGCTTAATACTTTGGGAAGCTGGCGTTTTATCTATGACATTATGCCGAAAGATTATTTGGAATTTGACTTTACGGTGACCGACTGTGATTATTACGGTACGGGTACATTGAAGAGGGTTATCGAGTATGCCAATGCCAATAAGGGTTGGGATGAAATTACTTTCGATATAAAAAATGGCAAAATCACCGAACTGCCGTTTCTGCAAAGTTATGAATCATTGACAATTAACGACTTTTATTGTGAAATTGTTTCGTCTTTCAGCAGTATTTATGTGAAAGATGAGGGGATGAGCAACGAGGAAGTCCTTACGCTTAATATGGACAACTTCAAAGGTAAAATTATTACTGCCAGAAGTTCCTATATGCACGGTTACAGTTTAATTGAAGCCGATAGACTTAATATATCATTTAATAATGCCGCTTTGGTCAATAGTACCAATGCATTAGAGGGGCTTTTGACAATTCAACAGGCGAAATATTTTAATGATTACGGTTTCTCTGCAATCAGAGATAATTACTTTTACTGCTTCGGCAGCAGTGAAGATATGTATACACACTCTGAATACAAAGCCATTGTTAGCGGTTATTATGAAGACAATGTCCTGGTCGACAATAAAACTCTGATTATCGGTTCAATCGATCTTAATGGCGGTCAGAATAGTTTAAAAGTCCTTAACGGCTCAATGGTAACTCACGCTTACGAAATCGATTTGGGCAATGATAACTCCGAATTGATAATTGACAGTACCTCAAAAGTTGCCGCAAATTACCTGTCGGGCAATACCGATATTACTTTTGTGCTGAAAGACATTGCGGCTGATGAAATGCTTATGGCATCGCACTTTAATTTTAATACCATTACAATTGATGCAACCAAGGCAGTTAATGGTACTTATACACTGATAAAAGACGCTTTGTATGAGATTGAAGATACTTCCATGTGGGAAAAATTAACCTTTATAATTAAGGACAAAAGCGGTGATTACACGCTGAAACTTGGTGAAACTAAAAATAATTTTTCGATCTCAATCGGTTATACCACAGATGTGCAACTTCATACAAAAGTTTATAATACTATTGAGTTTACGGTTTCAAATTACACTCACGACACAACCGCACCGACTGCCCCGAAATCTGTACAGGCAACAACCGAAGTAAATCGCAATACTGCAAATTTGAGTTGGAAGCAATCGACGGATGACTTGTATTTAGATGGGTATTATGTCCGTTACGGCAAATTGAGTTCCAATTTGGATAAAGAGGTGTTTTTTGACACCAACAGTGGGAAATTAACCGATTTATCCGAGGGTAGATATTATTATCAAGTTGGCGCAGTTGACCGAAGTGGAAATATTACTTGGAGCAGCATAAATAATTTTATGGTAACTTTAACCGATAAAACTGTCCCCGAAATTTCCAATATTCAGTGTATTGTTTCGGAAAATCTTGAAACGAATTATTTTGATTTGAACTTCACTGCGACCGCAAATGAAGCTTGTACTTACAGAGTGAAAATTGCATATTCAAAAGAGGGTGCAATAAGTTCAAACATTATCTATGATGAAGCAGATTGGGGAAGTATTTTCGACAATAAGGACATTGGGGTAACTTTTTATTATACCGTACAGGCGGTGGATTTGGCAGGTAATGCATCAGAGTGGAGCGAAGTAAAAAGTGTAACATTAGAGGATAAAATTGCTCCTGTCAATATGACAATTACAAGCAGCAGTTTGATCAAAAATAATGAGTTTAGAATTGATTGGACAGAAGTTGATGATTTCAGTTCGGTAAAATATGAATTTGAGTTTGCTACAAAGTCTGATTTCAGCAATGCAATCAAATATTCTTTTAATGACAGTGTGTTAAATTCTTCCGAAAATACTTTCTATTTGCCGCAGGGAACTTTTTATTGGCGTTACAGAACTGTGGATGGAAGCACCAATGCTTCAAATTGGACGGTAAATAACAGTACTATTACAAACAGTTATTTTATAAATGCTGAAAGCCGTCCTCAAATAACTTCCTTTACTTCCGATGTGGTGCTTTCGCAGGGGGTCGGGGCATGGGAAATTATTATGAAAGAAAATAATTTGAACATCACGTTGCAGGGCAATAATAAAATTGATACAAAAATTCATTTCGAGAAACCTCAATTCGGAATTGTTAATGGTACGATAAACTTAAATGGTGATAATATTTCCGCTTGCAATGTGTTCGGGAAAGATATTGTAATCAATGTTGCTGAGGGCGTGGATAACTTCACTTTTGCGGGTGGAGAATACGCTTGGCGCAGTCAAAACAGTTTGACGGTAAATGGTAATATTTCCGGCGTAGTCAGCGGTTCAAACTGGGGGATTTATGTCGAGGGAATTGATGCTTATAAACGCAGTTACTTCACTGTAAACGGTGATATTGACGGTATTATTTTACGAGGTATCAATGCTAAATTTATTACTGTTGACGGCGATATTTCAGGTTTTGTGAGTGGCGGTATAAGTTCAAGCACGCTTGATTGTATGATTAGCGGTATTGTTTGCGGCAATGTCGACCAGTCCTTTGCATTGGACAAAATTCAAGAAGCACTCGCCGACAGAGATAAGTATCTGGAAGACTTGAAAACTGCGGCCAACTTGTCATCGACACCACTTACTGCCATAAGCACAAATTCAGACAGTAATATCACTTTGGTCGATGACGCATTGGTTGTAGGTTATGTCAATATGGAGGGAAATTTAAGTCTGAAAGATTCTGCGGATATTTACGGGGTTATCAATTCAAGTACAGAACTTAACCTCTCACTTGCTGGGCAGAATAAGTTAATCGGAGAGATTCGGTCGGATGATTTGAATTTGACAATTAATGGAGACAGTTATTTTGAGGGGTCATTGTTTGAAAGCAGTTACTCTACCAATAAACACAACTATAAACTTCTTTTGACAGATAATAACTTGAAAAATTGTTCGATCAATTTAACAGCTTATCATGCTTTGAATAATAACCATATTTTTACAGTCAATACAGATAATTTGAGTTTCAATGGCAAGTATAAACTTTTAAGCGGAGATGCCGATACTCTCGCCGCAAATGGTGTTGTACAAGTTGAGTATGAGGGAAATTCAAGCACGCTCTATTGTTGGCAGACTATCTCTGTATCAGGAATCAGTTACTCTCTCATAATAGAGGACGGTTATTTGAAATTGGATGTTTCAGGAATTGTCAAAAAAGACATCAAAGCGGAAGAAAGTTCCGCAATTACCGCTTCAAAAATTCAAATTACTTCTGCCAATGAGTTGGGAGAAATCAATATTGAACTTGCAAACAGTGATGCTCTTAAATTTTACAATTACGGCAATTTGGAATACTCTGTTAACGGCAACTCTGCTAATTACAAACTCAACTCAAATTCTGAAGACAGCCGTTCAAAATTAGTTAAAGCCGAAGCCGATGAATTTAGTGATGTTTTTTTCGTCAAGTCTTTCGAAGCTTGGAGCAAAAATTATTGCGCTCAACATGTCGGAAGCAAAGACGGTAATGGCGGAACCGGCGAGAGAGTTTCTCTGGCAGGCAAAAACAAAATCTGTGATATTTTTGTCGGTGCAGATGACCCGAATATTCTCTATTTGACCGACGACTCAAATGGTGACGCAATTTTCGTTGAAGATATTTTCTCCGATTCATACAAGGAAAGCAAAACTCCTGCTTGGGCACAAACTGCTTCCAGATTGCTCGATTTAATGGAAATTAGAGCAGGTAAAGGCGATGATGTAATTGACCTTACCAGCGATAAATTCACCTATCAAGGCGGCAAAATTACTATCCGAGGCGGTAATGGCAACGACACAGTCTGGGGCAATGATGCTGCAAGTAACTATCTTTTCGGCGATAAAGGCAATGACCGTTTGGTCGGCGGAGCGAAAAGTGATATAATTGTCGGCGGTTCAGGGAATGATTCACTCCATGGCGGCGGTGGAGAAGACTATTTCTTCTTTGGAGGCAATTTCGGCAATGATAAAATCGAACAGTTTGCCGGAGGTTCAATCAATTTGGTTATCCAAAACGGCAAAGAATCAAACTGGAATGCTCAAAGTAGAACCTACTCCGACGGGACTAATAGTATCAAAGTTCTTGGAAGTTGTCAAGTAAATTTGATTATCGATACTTCGAGTTATACTGAACTTGCCTTAATCGGTGTCTTCGGTGAATTTTCAACCCAAGAAATTTTCGAAGAAGAAAACACCGCCGGAACTATCACCGCCGTATTGTAAATTTTGTTTTTTCAGGCGAGGGGGCTGCAAAGTATTATTTGAGTAAATTCGTATTAATCTCTCTATAGCAGACAAAAAATGGAGGGATTTATCACTTTGGTCTTGAAAAATTTTATTTTTGCGGTATCTTAAAGCAGGATACAAAAAATAAAAGGTGTTTATGAAACGAGAATATCTGCCGTCACTGGTGCCGCAAAAACCGGGAGTTTATGTTTTCAGAGATAAATTCGGTAAGGTAATTTATGTCGGCAAAGCGAAAAATTTAAGAAAAAGACTGGGTAACTATTTCCAACCGAGCAGAGTTTCCAAAGCTGATGCGAAAACCCGTTCATTGATTAATAGTATTGACGACTGGGTAGTGCAGGAAGTGCGCAATGAGGAAGAAGCATTGATTCTGGAATCGCAATTGATCAAGGATTATGCCCCGAAATACAATATTCTTATGCGGGATGACAAGCGTTATCCTTTGCTCAAAATTAATCTCAATGAAGACTTTCCGACGCTTAAAAAAGCCCGATTTAAACGCAATGATGACAATAGTTACTTCGGACCTTTTCCGCATGGCAGTGCCTTGCAGGGGACTTTGGAATTTCTTTTAGCGCACTTTAAATTAAGAAGTTGTAAGGACGAAAATCCGAGTTTGGACACGATGAAGCGTTGTCTTAAAAGAATTATCAAAGATTGCTCTGCTCCCTGCATGGGCAAAATCAGCAAAAGCGATTATCGAAAAAATGTCGATGAAATGCTGGATGTTCTGAATGGCAAAACTGATAAAATTATCGCTGAAATCGAGGAAAAAATGCGAGAAGCCTCACAGAAAATGCAATTTGAAAAAGCCGGGCGTTATCGGGATATTAAAGAAAATTTGCTTGCGGTTTTCGGAGATAAAAAACGGCAGTTTGAGAATGTGATTTTGCCGAATCTGCCATTGGATGGTGACCCCTGTGCCGAACTTGCAAGGTCGCTCGGTTTGCCGAAAATCCCTTCGACGGTGGTCGGATTTGATATTTCAAACATCATGGGAACTTTGGCAGTCGGCAGTATGGTGTTTTTCCGTGACGGCAAGCCTGAACGAAAAAGTTATCGCCGATTCAAAATTAAAACCGTTCAGGGCAGTAATGACTTCGCCATGATGCAGGAAGTTTTCAACCGCTATTTCGGGCGGATTTTGCGAGAAAATTTACCGCATCCGGACTTGGTGATGGTCGATGGCGGCAAAGGTCAACTCCATGCGGCAATTGAAACGCTAAAAGCGATGAATTTTCCGCCATTGCCGGTTATCGGTTTGGCGAAAAGGGAGGAAGAAATTTTTATCCCCGGCAGGAGTGAACCTATTTTGCTCTCTCGGCATAATATTGGATTGAGGCTTTTGCAGTCACTTCGTGATGAGGCGCACCGCTTTGCAATTTCTTTTCACAAAGAGTTGCGGCACAATCTTTTGGAGTTATCGGTGCTTGATGAGATAAGCGGTATTGGAAAAATCAGGAAAACAGAATTGCTTAAAAATTTCGGTTCAGTTGCGGAATTGAAAAAGGCAACTCCCGAAGAAATTCATCGGAAAGTACCGAGTGTAAATTTGGCTTTGGCAGAAAAAATTCTGGATATTTTGCGATGAAAATTTGATATTTTTTAAAAAAATGGTAAATTATTCCGATAAGTTATTTTTCAGGAAATAAATTTTATGGAAATTTTGGAAAAAAGTAAAGTAATTGTAGCAATGTCGGGGGGAGTTGACTCTTCGGTAGCGGCAGTCCTGGCGAAAGAGGCAGGACATGAAGTTATCGGGACAACTTTGCGTTTGAAACACCCCGATAAAGAGTTTGCTTCCGCTCAACATTGTGCAGGGAAAAGCGATGAACAGGCAATTGAATCGCTCTCTCAAATGCTGGGGATAAAGCACTTTTACTTGGAGAGTTATGCCGATTTCGAGGCGAAAGTTCTGCGTTATTGTGCCGAGGAATACATGCGTGGCAGAACTCCCAATCCATGCTGTTTGTGCAACAAAGAGATTAAATTCGGTAAACTTTTGGAGTTCGCCAAAGAGATCAATGCCAAATACATCATGACCGGACACTATGCCAAACTTGTTGAAATTGACGGACTTAAAAGATTGAAGCGAGGCGAAGATTCTTTGAAAGATCAGACCTATTTTCTCTACAATTTAACTCGTGAAGAACTTGCGTATTTGAATTTTCCGGTAGGAGATTTGACCAAAAGTGAAGTGCGGGAGATTGCTGCTCGTTATAATTTGATTACTGCCGACAAACCTGATAGTCAAGATGCTTGTTTCAGCGTGGAAGGAGAAGTTTTTCCGGAAACTTTGCGAAGACTTTTTAATATGAAAAGCCGTAGGGGCGTGATTACTTATGAGGGAAAAATTGTCGGCCGCCATGACGGATTCCATAAATACACTATCGGTCAGAGAAAGGGATTGAATGTCGCATTGGGTGTGCCTGCTTATGTGCGGAAAATTGATGCCCAAAAAGCCGAAGTCGAACTCGTTACCGATTCAAATAAATTGCTTTCTGACTCCTTTAAAATCAGAAATTTGAATTTCCATTGCGATAATATCGCCGATGAGTTTGAAGCTAAAGTGCAGATTCGTTACCGCTCCAAACCGACTATGGCGAAAATTAAAAAAGTCGGAGTTGATGAATTGCTCGTTACCCCTTTTGAACCGTTGCGTGCGGTTACTGCCGGGCAGGCGGGGGTGATTTATGACGAAGATATTTTGATTGGCGGAGGAATTATCGATGTTGATTAAACTCGTTTTCGTCGGAAAACTCAAAGATAAATTTATGCAGGCTCGCTCCGATGAGTATATTAAGTGGCTTCGCAACGGTAACAAAGTCGAGGTTATTGAACTTGCTGACTCTACCAAAGAAAAAGAGGGCGAAGCGATTAAAAAAGTTTTGGAGAAAGAAAAAGGATTCAATATTCTTTTAAGTGAAGAGGGGAAACTTTTTTCTTCGGTTGAGTTTGCGAATTATTTAGGTAAAATCGACAAAAAAATTGTCTTTGTCATTGGCGGACCTTACGGACTTAGCAATGAAGTCAAAAAAGAGGCAAATTTATTGCTCTCGCTTTCGCCTCTGACCTTTACTCATGAACTGGCACGCTTGCTGCTTTCGGAACAACTTTTCCGAGCCTCCAATATCCTTGCCGGCGGCAATTATCATAATATGTAGTTTTTTTATCTTCCATTTGTGCCCCCATCTATTTTCAAAAAAGAAAACTAATTTTTTTATTCATGTAAATCTAAATGTAGAGCATGGTTAAAATACACGAAAATAACTCGTTTTTTACAAATCATGGTCATTTGTGATAATTAATAAAAAATCGTTATATTTTTCTGAAAAAAATTGACTTTTGCCAGAATAGATAATATATTATGCAAAGCGTATCATGCAAAAAATGCATGGTGGGATATATAAGTATTTGCTACTCAATTTGTTAGGAGGTATGTATGTATAAAGAAGAGTGGGAAATTTACAAACAGCGTTGCAAATATTTTTTGCAGCGTCTTGAAAATAATTACTATGATGATTATATATTTATGGAGGCGGAATACTCTAATTTCGGAGTTAAATTACTGCCTTTCAGTGAACGCTTGAATTTGGAATACACTCCTATTAAAGAGGGCGCAATTTGGGGACATGAATGGGAGAGTGCATATTTTCACTTGACCGCAGACATCCCGGAAGCATGGCAGGGAAAAGAATTGGCTTTCCAGTTGAATCTGGTTGGTGAAATTATGGTTTTTGACCGTGACGGTGTGCCGTATTGCGGACTTACCGGAACAAGTGCTTTCAGTGCTTCTTATCATAAAGACATGGCTCTCGTCGAAGATTGGATGATCAAAGACGGTAAATTTGAACTCTGGTGTGAAGCGACAACCAATCACCTTTTCGGTGTTAGATTATCAGGTGATCCGAGCGGTGTGGATGCTAAAAAGAACAAAGGTGCTTTGACTGCTGATGTGCAAAAACTGCGTCTGTGCTTATTTAATCGTGCTGTTTGGTCATTGAGAAATGATGTTGAAATTCTTTACGATCTTTTCCAGACTTTCCCGGAAAAAAATTACAAGGCAAAACAACTTCTTTATGCTTTGAATGAAGCAATCAATGTATATTCAGACAATCCTGCGAATGCCGAAAAAGCCCGTGCGGTTTTGAAAGAATATTGTGATAAACACCCGGCAGAAGCTTCTGCTCTGTCAATTTCCGGTGTCGGTCATGCTCATATTGACGTGGGCTGGCTTTGGCCGGTAAGAGAGTCTGTCCGTAAAGCGGCTCGTACTTTTTCAAGTCAAATTGAATTAATTAATAAATATCCGAATTATGTTTTCGGAGCTTCTCAACCCCAACTTTACCAGTTTGTAAAAGATCATTACCCTGAACTTTATGAAAAGGTCAAATCTGCCGTCAAGTCCGGTAACTGGGAACTCCAAGGCGGTATGTGGGTTGAAGCAGATTGCAATATTATCGGTGGAGAATCTATGGTTCGTCAATTCATTCATGGAAAAAATTTCTATATGGATGAATTCGGTGAAGATGTAAAAAATCTTTGGCTGCCCGATGTTTTCGGTTACTCTGCGGCATTGCCTCAGATCATCAAAAAATCAGGTTGTGATTACTTCTTAACTCAAAAGATTTCTTGGAATCAATATAATACTTTCCCGCATCACACTTTTATTTGGCGTGGTATCGACGGAAGTGAAGTTCTAACCCACTTCCCGCCTGAAAACAACTATAATGCCAATGTTCTGCCCGTTGCTCAATGTCAGGCTCAAGACAGATTCGCCGAAGCGGGATTTTTGGACGAATTTGTTTCGCTTTTCGGTATCGGTGACGGCGGCGGCGGCCCGGCTATGCACCATTTGGAAAGAGCCGAGAGAGTACAGAATCTTGGCGGTGTGCCGAAGTTCAAGTACGGCAAAGCAGCTGATTTCTTTGAACGCTTGGCTGCTAAAAATCCGAAGTTGGCCAAGTGGGACGGTGAACTCTATTTGGAAATGCAGCGTGGAACTTTGACCACCCAGGCACTTACCAAACGCAACAACCGCCGTATTGAACAACTTTTGGCGGCAGTTGAATTTATGGCAAGTGCGGTTTCTTTGAAAAAATATCCGATCGAAGTTTTGGATAAATGCTGGAAAACTTTGCTTATCAACCAGTTCCATGACATTATCCCCGGTTCAAGTATCCGTGAAGTTTATGAAGTTACCGAGAAAGAACATGCCGAAGTTATCGCAACTTTGGAAAACCTTGCAAAGGATTTTGCAATCGAAATGTCAGAGGCAGACGAAAATTCTGCGCTTATTGTTAATACTCTCTCTGATGTTTGGAGCGGTGTTGTTGAACTTCCTGCAACTTGGGCTGACTATCAGATTTGTGATGAAAATGGTAAAGTTTTGGCAAGTGAAGTTGCTGACGGCAAAGTTAAAGTCTTGCTCGAAGTTGCTCCCAATGCTATTACAACTCTTACCAAAGGCGGCAAAGTTAATGCCGTCAAAGCTGTTGCAGGCAATGAAAAAGTTTTGGAAAACGACCTTGTCCGTTATGTATTTAATGATAAGGGCGAAGTTGTTTCCGCTTATGATAAAGATGAAAAGCGTGAACTTATCGTAAACGGCAACAATGGAAACTCATTTACTCTCTATACTGACCGTCCCAATGTTTATGACGCATGGGATGTCGATGTTTTCTATACCGAAGAAGAATCTTTCAAACCGTCAAAGGTGGAAGTTTCTGCCGTTTCTGTCGGTGCTGTTGAGTCAACTATGCAAATTTCAATGGCTATCGGCAACTCAACTGTTGCTCAAACTGTTAAATTGCGTAAAAATTCAAAGCGTTTGGACTTCGTTACTCAAGTTAATTGGCAGGAAGACCACAAAATGTTGCGAGTTAAATTCGGCGCAGATGTCGAAGCAAGCGATGCCGCTTATGAAATCCAATACGGCTTCGTAAAACGCCCGGTACACGAAAATACTTCTTGGGACAAAGCAAAGTTCGAAGTTGTCGGTCATAGATATTTCGATCTCTCTGAACGTACTTACGGTGTAGCAATGCTCAATGATTGCAAGTATGGCTGCAAGGCAAGACGCGGTGAACTTGACTTGTGTTTATTGCGTTCACCATTATATCCCGATATTAATGCGGATAGAGGGGTAAATAACTTTACTTACAGTTACTTGCCGCACCGGGGGAGTTTGGTTGAGTCTTGTGTAATGAGCGAAGCTGCTTCTTTGAATCGTGAAGTCATCGTCGCTGACGGTCGCAAGGCAAAAATAGTCGCTCCGGTAACTCTGGATAGCGAAAAAGTCTCTCTCGAAGTTGTCAAACGTGCCGAAAAAAGTGAGAAATTGGTATTGCGTTTGGTCGAGAGAGCAGGGGAAGAAAGCAAGGCAACTTTGAATATCAACAACAATATTAAGGTATTCAAAGAAACCGACCTCATGGAATGGAAAAAAGACGGAAAAGTTTATGCAGTTGAAAACGGCAAACTTGAACTTAATTTGAAGCCGTTTGAAATTTTAACTTTGATTGAAGAATAAGTTTTTTAGTGGAATATAACAAAGAGGAGAAAGGGGG
>JAZRSP010000117.1:0-3566 GCA_045651565.1 Victivallaceae bacterium
AACCCCAAGCATTTCTCGTTGAAAGAGATCAACGAACGGATCAATGAACTGCTGAAGCAGAGTATCAAAAGCGACGGAGTAATCAATCTTTTTGCCGATGTAAAAGAAGGTTTTTCGCTCTTTGATCCCAAGTTCCTGGAAGAAATTTCCAAAATGAAGGAAAAGAATGTTGCCATTGAAATCCTGAAAAAACTGATTGCAGAACAGGTTTCCGTTTATCGGCGCACCAACGTTGTAAAATCGGAACTCTTTTCTGAAAAGCTCCAGCGGGGAATGAACGCTTATCTCAACGGCATGCTGACCAACGAAGAAGTGATCGAAGAACTGAAAAAGATGGCTGCCGAAATCGCCGCAGCAGTTGACAGCAGCAATCAGTTAGGCTTATCCGTTGAAGAGATCGCCTTCTATGACGCCTTGACCAAACCGCAGGCAGTCAAAGATTTTTACGACAATGACCAGCTGGTGGCGATCACCAAAGAACTGACCGAAATGCTCCGTTCAAATCGAACCGTTGACTGGCAGAAAAAAGAAACAGCCAGAGCAAAAATGCGCTCAATGGTAAAACGCCTGTTAAAAAAATACAAATATCCTCCGGAAGGTCAGGAAGAAGCTCTGGAAATTGTAATCAGCCAGTGCGAAATGTGGACGGATAACAGTATTTAAGGTAGAATGATGAATATTAAAGATTATATTTATGCCTTCAGTCATCTCCGGAAAGGAGTGACCAAGTTTGGGCCTGCTCCGCATAAGCTGATTTTGCTTTTGGCGGTGATTCGGGAAATGGAGGCTGGGCGTGTCGTTCAGAACCGGATTGCAGTCACTGATACATTGATTGAATCGTTCATGACGGTGTGGAACGAAAATGTTCACTCTGGGCATACTGCCACTTTTGCTTTGCCGTTTTTTCATTTGCAGAGCGAAGGCTTCTGGCAGCTTCACGCCTATCCGCAACATCAGGAATGGTTGAAAGCACAAGATTCTATCGCCTCTGTCAGCCGCTTGCGGGAAACGGTTCAGTATGCCTCACTTTCTGCTGATTTGTTTGAGTTATTGGTCAACCCAGTTCATCGTGAAGTTTTGAAACAAACGCTCCTTGATGATCTTCAGCGTGACGGTTATGGACCGATCCGCAAGCCGTGTCCATTCTGCGAACTTCCCGCAGAACGTGAAATCATTGCAGAAAACAAGACCGCCTTGGCGTTTTATGACGGATTTCCGGTGACTCCTGGGCATACACTGATTATCCCCAAGCGGCATGTCGCAAGTTATTTTGATTTGCTGCAAGAAGAACTTGGAAACATTCAGGAATTAAGTTTTACCTGCCGCAACATTCTGAAAGAAAAATACAATCCGCAAGGATTCAACCTCGGCGTAAACATCGGCGAAGCCGCCGGGCAATCGATCTTTCATTGCCATGTTCATATGATTCCCCGCTACACCGGCGATGTAGCCAATCCCCGTGGTGGTGTCCGTGGAGTAATTCCTGAACGGCAGAACTATTAACACAAGACAAATATGATGGCAAATTGGAGATATTACAATGAATAACACTACTGAAAAATATTCAGTTACACAATATACGGTAAACTCTGTTTTGAGTTTTATTGATTCGGGAGATATCGCTATTCCGGAAATTCAGCGGCCTTTTGTTTGGAAAGGGCGCCAAGTTCGTGATTTGATCGACTCGCTTTATAACGGATATCCCACCGGCTATCTTATTATTTGGCAGAATCCCGATGTAAAACTGAAAAATGGTGAAAGTTCTGTTGGCAAGAAAATTCTTATTGATGGTCAGCAGCGTGTCACAGCCCTGATGACGTCTATCGGCGGACATCCGGTTCTTAATGAAAATTATGAGCTTAAACAAATCGCCATTGCCTTTAACCCGTTGGCAAAAGGCGAAGAAGAACGCTTTGCAGTGCGTACTCCTGCACACGACAAAAGCTCTTTCTGGATTCCGGATATTTCTGTACTTTTCCGCACTGATTTTGACAGTTTCGGTTTTATCAGTGAATACACGGCTAAAAATCCCGGTATTACTCCGCAGGAACTGAATCAGGCTCTCAACAGACTGTTGAATATCAGAAATTGCCAGTTGGGTGTGATCACGCTTGTACCGCAGTTGGATATCAGCGAAGTTACCGAGATTTTTGTGCGTATCAACTCGCAGGGAAAACGGCTCAATGAAGCCGACTTTGCGATGTCAAAAATCGCTGCTGATGAGCGTTTCGGCGGTAATATGCTTCGCAAAGCCATTGATTATTTCTGTCACTTGGCAGTTGATCCGGCATTTTATGGTCAGCTTTCCAGCAAAGACCACGAATTTATGGCATCTGAATATGCGGACAAGCTGAAATGGCTCAAAGATGATTATGAAAACATCTATGATCCTGACTATAACGATATGCTGCGTGTTTCATTTATGCACCAATTCGGCAGAGGAAAACTTGGTGATCTGGTAAGTCTGCTTTCCGGACGCAACTTTATTGAGCGTACATTCAAAGAGGAAATTGCCCAGGAAAGTTTTGAAAAGCTGACCGCAGGTGTCATCAACTTTATGAATAAATACACCTTTGAGCAGTTTGTTCTGGCGATCAAATCCGCCGGATTCATCAATCCTAAACAGCTCAATTCCAAGATGACGCTGGACTTCGCTTATACGCTTTATCTGCTTTTGAACAGCGATAAAGAGTTCCCGAAAGTCGAAATCAAACCGTGCGTACAAAAGTGGTTTATTCTTTCAACATTGACCGGCAGATATATCGGTTCACCGGAATCCCAGATGGACCGCGACCTCCGTGCGATTGCCGCCAAAGGCTTTATGGCGTTTTTCAAAGAAGTGGAAGAAGCGGAGCTTTCTGATACTTTCTGGGAAGTTGGTTTGGTTCAGAATCTGGAAACTTCGGCAATTTCCAGTCCTTATTTCAACACCTTTATCGCAGCACAGGTACACGGAAGCGACCGTTCGTTGCTTTCCAACAGTGCAAAAGTTGCCGATTTGCTTTCGGCAGGCGATGTCCATCACATTTTCCCGAAAGAGTTTCTGAAAAAGAACGGTATTGATGACAAATCAATGTACAATCAGGTGGCGAACTATGCATATCTTGATACAGGAGTGAATATTTCCATTGGGAAACAGGCTCCGCAAGATTACTTTACCGCCGCATTGAACCAGTGTGCGACCAAAGAACTCAAAGTCGGTACGATCACAGAAAATGCGGCATTGCGGGATAATTTGGCAGTAAACTGTATTCCGGCAGATATTTTCACAATGACGGCAGCCGATTACGAAAAATTCCTGAAAGAACGCCGGATTCTGATGGCAAAAAAGATCAAGGAGTATTATAACAGTTTGTAAAATCATTGTTTCTTTATAAACAATAAATTTTGCAGTTATCTTTTCTTTGTATAAAGGGCTTTTATGAATATAATTCCAATACATTCATTATCACAATATATTGAAAAATTATCCTTATTCACAGCAGACACTTTTTATCGTGGAGAAAATGCATTATTTGATTCACATGATGCAGGTATGTTCAGAGTTATGGACATTGAAAATGGTG
>JAZRSP010000118.1:0-5145 GCA_045651565.1 Victivallaceae bacterium
GCTACGATCCGACTTTACAGCCTGTTCACCTTTTTCCAATTCCAATGCAGTTTCAGGAATAACGTATTCGCCGACGCGAACGCCTTTGCTATCAAGTATATCTAATGTTTTTGACATGTTATTCACCAATTACTTTCCTTGTTTTTTGATGGCCTGACGAACCAACAAAGTTCCACCATTGGCACCCGGTACAGCACCGCGAACCAAAACTACATTGTCTTCCGGCATTACGCGGACAATCTGCAAGTTCTGAGTAGTGCGACGAACATTACCCATGTGACCCGGCAATTTTTTGCCCTTGATAACGTTACCCGGCCATTCACGGCATCCGATAGAACCCGGTCTGCGAGTCCAGATACCACCGTGGCTGGCACGACCACCGCCGAAGTTATAACGTTTTACAACGCCCTGGAAACCACGACCTTTGATAGTACCGGTGATGTCAACATAATCATTAACTTCAAACACGTCTGCTTTAAAAACAGTACCCAATGCGATTTCTGCATCAGCTTCAGTACGAAACTCACGCAATACAGCGGGCATTTCATTTTCAGCAATGCCAGCTTTTGCACAATGACCCTTGTGAGCCTTGGTGCAGTTTTTAGCCTTTCTGACTCCGAAACCCAACTGGACTGCTGAATAGCCGTCGCGTTCTTGAGTTTTGACATCGACAACGACGCAGGGACCGACCTGAACAACAGTTACAGGAACGATTTTTCCAGCTTCATCGTAAATTTGAGTCATTCCGACTTTTTTGCCGATTAAACTTTTCATTTTTTACCTTTCTTTTAAGATACATACTGTGAATCGACTCGCAGCATTGGTATCCTGCCTGCATTTTGACAGGCAAATTACTACATAAACTTTAAATCATCTTGGTCAACTCTTCGGAGATTCGCAATAATGAGTTGAAAAAGTTTTGAGTGCAACTCCCGCTTTTAATTTATTGAGAGCAACAACTGTGCTCCTTTAAATCTACTCACGGCATCTCTCACTCCCCCCCACGATTTATTGCGGGCAACCACCTTTTGGGTGACTCTCCTACAAACAAGGAGATTTAAAGCCGAACCAAGTCGACTGCGGAAAAACTTCCGCAATCGACTTTTAAAAACTTTAATTAGATGCCAACTTTGATGCTGATATCAACACCTGCCGGCAAATTCAATTTCTTCAATTCGTCAACAGTTTTAGCGTTCGGATTGATGATGTCCATAACACGCTTGTGAGTTCTGATTTCGAACTGATCCATTGATTTCTTGTCAACGTGCGGTGAACGGTTGACAGTGAAACGCTCGATACGGGTCGGCAACGGAATCGGACCTGCGACCATTGAACCGGTGCGTTTTGCAGTTTCTAAAATTTCATTAACCGACTGATCCAGAATTCTTGCTTCATAAGCCTGAAGACGGATGCGGATTTTTTGTTGTTTTTGAGCAGCCATGATTACTTCTTCTCCACTACTTTATCTTGAACTTGTTTCGGTACTCTTTCAAAGTGAGACGGCTCCATAGAGTATGATGCGCGTCCACGTGACAATGAACGGATAGCAGTTGCATATCCGAACAACTCTGACAACGGGATATTTGCGGTAATTTTGCTGAAACTGTTTTGAGCATCAGCATTCATTTCTGCCACGCAGCCGCGGCGAGAAGTGATGTCACCGATCAAGTCACCCATGTTTTCTGACGGAGTTGTCAAGTCAACCTTCATAATCGGTTCAAGCAACATGATACCGGCTTTCTTAGCAGCATCTTTAAGCGCCATTGAACCTGCAACCTTAAATGCCATTTCAGAAGAGTCAACCGGGTGGTATGAACCGTCAATAATTTCGACTTTGTAGTCGATCAAAGGATAACCTGCCAAAACGCCTGATTCAGCGGCTTCACGGATACCTGCTTCGACCGGTTTGATATATTCCTTGGGAATATTACCGCCGACAACGAGGTTTTCGATAACGATACCCTTACCTCTTTCGAGCGGGATAAGGTTAATAACAACGTGTCCGTACTGACCGCGTCCGCCTGACTGACGAACGAATTTCATGTTAGATTCAGCTGAACCGCACAATGCTTCACGGTATGCAACCTGCGGAGCACCGGTATTAGCTTCAACTTTAAATTCACGAATCAAACGATCCAAAATGATTTCCAAGTGCAACTCACCCATACCAGCAATGATGGTCTGACCGGTTTCTTCGTCACTGCGGACGGTGAAGGTCGGGTCTTCTTCAGCAAGAGCGATGAGGCCTTTAGAAAGTTTATCACGTTCACCAGAGCTTTTGGGTTCAACTGCAACGCTGATAACCGGCTCGGGGAAAGTCATTGATTCAAGCACGATCGGCTGTTCTTCAACACAGATAGTGTCACCGGTGCTTACGTTCTTCAAACCGACTGCACAAGCAATATCGCCTGAGAATACTTCTTTGATCTCGGTACGATCGTTAGCGTGCATCTGGAGCAAGCGGCCCAAACGTTCACGTTTAGAAGTACGGGGGTTATAAACTGTCATACCCTGTTCAGCAACACCTGAATAAACACGGAAGAAGTACAACTTACCTACGAAGGGGTCAGTCATAATTTTGAATACCAATGCTGAGAACGGCTGTTTGTCGCCGGCATGACGGATTTCTTCATTACCTGTTACCGGATGAGTACCTTTGATATCCCAAATATCCAACGGACTGGGGAGGTAGTCATTAACTGCATTCAAAAGGCACTGAACACCCTTATTTTTGAAAGCAGTAGCACAAGTTACAGGAACAACATCCAAATTCAAAGTTGCTTTACGCAAAGCCTTTTTGACGAGGTCAATTTCGGGCATTTCGTCAGCAAGGAAGATTTCCATGATTTCTTCGTCAACTTCTGCGAGACATTCAACCAAGTGACGGAGATAGAATTCACGATCTTCGACCATATCAGCAGGAACATCTTCGATAACCATCGGAGTAGCGCTCTTTTCGTCACCGTTGAAGATGAATGCTTTGTTTTCGAGGATACCGACAACACCCTTGAAATCAGCTTCTTTGCCGATCGGAATGTAAATCGGAACAGGAGTTGAACCGAGTTTGGTTTTGATTTCTTCTACAGCACCGTAGAAGTCAGCACCAGTACGGTCCATTTTGTTGATACATGCGATAACCGGAACTCTGTGTTTCTGAGCCTGACGCCATACGGTTTCACTCTGCGGCTGAACTTTGCCGACAGAACAGAAAACTGCAACCGCACCGTCAAGAACACGCAATGAACGCTCAACTTCAGCAGTGAAGTCCACGTGTCCCGGAGTGTCGATCAAATTGATACGGTGACCGTCCCACATAGCAGTAGTAGCAGCAGAGGTAATTGTAATACCGCGTTCGCGCTCCTGCTCCATCCAGTCCATGGTAGCAGTACCTTCGTGGGTTTCACCGATTTTGTGACTCAAACCGCAATAGAAAAGAATACGTTCAGAAAGAGTGGTCTTTCCGGCGTCGATATGAGCCATAATACCGATGTTACGGGTATTAGCCAAACCGACTTTGCGATTCGGAGATTCTACATATTGTTTTTCAATTTCAGCCATTTCTTTTGCCTCACCAAACTAAATTACCAACGGAAGTGAGCAAAAGCCTTGTTGGCCTGTGCCATTTTGAAGGTATCTTCTTTCTTCTTGATAGAAGCACCTGTATTGTCAAATGCGTCCAAAAGTTCGCTAGCCAAAGATTCAGTCATTGACTTGCCTTTGCGGCCGCGAGAGTAAGAGACAATCCAACGCATAGCGAGAGCGACCTGACGCTCCGGAGCTACTTCGATCGGCACCTGATAGTTAGCACCGCCGACACGACGACTCTTTACTTCCAATTTAGGTTTAACATTCTCCAAAGCCTGCAAGAAAACTTCCAACGGCTCCATATCACTTTTTTTGGCCTTAATCAAATCAAAAGCACCATAAACAATACCTTGAGCAGTAGATTTTTTGCCACTGCACATAATAGTATTGATCAAGCGAGCGACCAACTCACTATTGTACTTTACATCCGGGATCAACTCCCGCTTTTCTGCACTGCGTCTTCTCATCTATAACAGTCCCTTGTCAATTAACTCCGAAATTTCTCTAATCAAATTACCGTACGCTCTCGGAACTTACGCCGGTAATTGAAGTAATGTAATTTTGAAGATATTCTCTCCCAAGTACATTGTTTCCTTATTTTTTCTTTTTACCGGTAGCTGCTTCTTCACCCGGTTTCGGGCGTTTAGCACCGTAGCGAGAACGAGCCTGACGGCGTTTTTCAACACCCAAACTGTCCAACGCACCACGAACAATGTGATAACGTACACCCGGCAAGTCACGTACACGACCGCCCTGTACCAAAACAACAGAGTGTTCCTGCAAATTGTGACCTTCACCACCAATGTAAGCAGTAACTTCCTGACCGTTGGTCAAGCGTACACGAGCGATTTTGCGCAAAGCTGAGTTCGGCTTTTTAGGTGTACGAGTAGTTACCTGCAAGCACACGCCACGACGCTGCGGGCATGCATCAAGAGCTTTTGACTTGCTCTTTTTTTCTTTTTTGTCGCGTCCGAAACGCACCAATTGATTAATTGTCGGCATTTTATTACCTATCTTTTTTACGTTTTTATATGTTTATGTTTAAAAAATTTTAATATTTATGAAGTAATAATATATCATATTTTTTTGAAATTGCAATTTTTTTTCAAAAATTTTTCAATATTTTTTCACAATCGACCTCAAAAACGAAGCCGATTGTGAATCAAAATATATTAAAACTCGTCCTCTACACTCATGGTTTCTTCATCGATTTCAGCGATGTATTCTTCCTGAGTTTCATCTCCGTCTTCGAATCCGCCGTCCCAATCGACATCTTCTTCATCGACCTCTTTAAGTTCAGGTTCGACGACAGGTTCTTCTTCAGAGATTTCTTCTTCGATTTCAGTACCGTTGTATACGAGTCTTACAGACTGCATAAGTTCGGTACCGGTACCGGCAGGAATCAAGTGACCGGTGATAACATTTTCTTTGAAACCATTCAAGTTATCTACGCGACCGCTGGTTGCTGATTCGGTAACGATACGAGTGGTATCCTGGAATGATGCCGCTGAAATGAAACTTTCAGTTTGGAGAGCTGCCTTGGTAATACCGAGAAGGATC
>JAZRSP010000119.1:0-3322 GCA_045651565.1 Victivallaceae bacterium
GTTTTGAAAAAATAAGTAAACAAGTTTTTACCGCAAAGGTTATCGGAAAATTAAGAGAGGCAAGAATTATTATCGCTGGAAATGCCAATGGCTATCGGCTTGCCCTGTCAAAAGATGATATTGAAAGTTATATCAGGCACAATGATGCTATTATTTCACCGATGATTTATCGTTTAGGTTTAGCAGCAGAGTTTCTTAACGGAGCCTTTAGAGTAAATGTACTTGAAGATTACTACAATTTGCAAAAGTTTGTTGATGTATATCGTCATAATGCAACACTGGTTGGAACTGAAATTGACGAAGAAGAAGGTATCCTTGCAGACGAAATAGACTCAAGTGAGATGTCAACTAAGGATTAATAATTTTTAAGGGAAACGCAAATAATGAAAAATACATACAGTGAAATGAAAGATAGCGGTGTTGCGTGGATTGGGGATATACCGCAAACATGGAAAAAAGGAAGAATAAAATATAACTATTTTTTGAAAGGAAGAATCGGTTGGCAAGGGCTAAAAGCAGATGAGTTTATTGAGGACGGTCCTTATTACTTAGTAACGGGCACGGATTTTGAAAACGGACGCATCGCATGGGACAGATGTTATCATATCAGCGAACAACGATTTATAGAAGCTCCAGAAATCCATATTAGAAAAGGTGATTTACTTATTACAAAAGACGGTACAGTAGGTAAGGTTGCTTTAATTGATAGTCTTCCACACAAAGCATCTTTAAACAGTCATTTGTTAATTGTTCGCCCCACCTCCAAATTATATGATAATGGTTTTTTGTTTTGGATTTTTCAAAGTAGTATTTTTGAAAAGTATTGTGGTTTGTCTCAAAATGGTTCAATAATGGCATCGTTATCTCAAGAAAAAATGAGCAATTTCTCATTCCCGTTACCCTCTCTTCCCGAGCAGACGGCGATTGCGGCGTATTTGGATGAGAAGTGCGGGACTATTGATGAAATCATTGCAGAGGCAAAGGCGAGTATTGAAGAATACAAAGCGTGGAAGTCTTCCGTCATCTTTGAAGCCGTGACCAAAGGTCTCGATCCCCACGCCGAAATGAAAGACTCCGGCGTAGATATAATCGGTTTAATGCCAAAGCATTGGAATTTATGTCGTCAAAGATTTCTTTGCAAAACTACAACTGGTGATCACGATACCCAAGATGCAGAACCAGAAGGTGCATTCCCATTCTATGTTCGCTCTCCGATTATAGAGCGTTCCAATACATACACTTTTGATGGAGAAGGTGTTTTAATGGCAGGCGATGGAGCTGGGGCGGGAAGAGTCTTTCACTATGCTACCGGGAAGTATGCTATTCATCAAAGAGTATATTGCTTCTACGATTTTAAGGGTATTTTACCTCGCTTTTATCATTATTTTATGGAAAACTTATTTTGTGCAGAAATGGATAAAGGCAGTGCCAAATCAACAGTTCCTTCTGTAAGACTTCCAATGCTTAAAGACTTTAATATTTGCCTTCCGTCGTTAACTGAACAGGCAAATATTATTACTGCTCTCGACGAAAAATGTGCTGTCATAGACGGAATCATTGCCGAAAAAGAGGCTTTGATCGCTGATATGGAAGCCTACAAAAAGTCGCTGATCTTTGAAACCGTCACCGGAAAACGAAAGGTGTGCTGAAAGATGAGCGAATATATCAACATTCCTATAACAATCCGCTCAGATGAAAAGGGATATTTTGACAGAGAATGTCCGAATTCTGAATGTCTTTACACATTTAAAATCAACCTGAAAGAATGGGAAGAAAAAGTTTCAGGAAATGAAATGCATTGTCCGATGTGCGGTCATATCGCATCTTCTGATCAGTGGTGGACTCAGGAACAAATTGAAGAACGAAACAAAATAGTAAAAAATTTTGCTAAATATTATGCGTCAAGTATGCTGGATAATATGTTCAAAAAGCTTGCTCGTAGTTGCAAAACATTGAAAATAACCTATAAGCCCGGTCGAAAAATAAGTTTCCATAATTCTCCAATTGGCCAGAGGGAGGAATGGGAAAATGAGATTATTTGTGAAAATTGCGGTACTCAATTCAGCGTCATCGGGGCTGCATATTTTTGTCCATGTTGCGGACATAATTCTGTTGACAGGACATTTGAAGACAGTATTGACCGAATTACAAAAATGTTGGATTCTATTCCGTTAATGCGTCAAATGTTGGAAAAAAATAATTCAAAGGATGATGCTGAAAATATATGCAGGGCACTTCTTGAGCGTAGTATTGGTGATATTGTTTCTGCATTTCAAAAGTTTGCCTGTTGCCGTTATGAAACCGTCACAGGAAAATCTGCCCGGGTAAATGATTTTCAGATTGTGGAAAAGGGCAGTCAACTCTTTTTCTCCGCCTGCGGTAAAAAATATTCAGACTGGCTGAACGAGTGCGAATTGGCTGCGATGCATCTTTTATTTCAGCGCAGACATATTTTGGAGCATAACGGTGGAATAGTAGATGCAAAATACTTGCAAAACTCCGGAGATAATACTTATGTAGAAGGTCAGCGGATTATTGTCAAAGAAAGCGATGCAAGAGAACTTCTGATAATAGTACACAAATTATCTGCCGGATTGAGAACTTTAGAAAAATCAGAAAAAAGGACTGAAAGATGAACTATGACTTGACATCTTTGCTGATCACAATTTCAGCCGCCTCCGCAAGTTTTTCTGCTATATTGGGCGGTATTATCGGCAGCAAATTATTATCCATGAATGGTGATCGCGATATAAACAGTCAGCAAATCGATGATTTGACCGAAGAACTTATCTTGAAAGTTGAGCGGAGAGACCGTTTTGAATATCGGGTCAACGCTGATGATGCAATTTCTTTCATCACTGAAAAAATGAGAGAGTTTTATCAAGGGCAAAAATTGGAAGAAGTATATTCCAACGCAGATCATCCCGGAATTGAATATGAAATATTAGTTCCATTCTGGCAGAAAGCAACAGAATTGAAAAAGCTGATATATGACTCATATTCAGTATCCCACTATCTCAATGAAGATCAATTGCCGGATAAAGTGAAAGATTATGTGCAAGATGATGAATTCTTAAACGATATTGCAAAAGAGATTATCAGATATATGTTATCTTTGGCACAACAACGCGATAAATTTGCATCTTACGGTATTTCCATGTCCTACACAGCAGCACTCCGCTCTTTAAATCACCAATGGAAGATTGATTTGATAGAAGATTCAAATAAATTGTCTTGGGAAATAGAGCAATTGGAATTGAAATTAAAGCTCTTGAAACAGAAAAAAGAAGCATTGAAAAGACCTCGTGGGATAACCATCGGG
>JAZRSP010000120.1:0-4110 GCA_045651565.1 Victivallaceae bacterium
CTTGTAGAAATCATCCTCGGTCATGGTCAATAACTTATCCGATGAGAATCCTTGATAAAACGCAATTCTCTCTTTGCGTTCTTCCATTGCTTCTTGCAAACTTTCTGGACTTTCAAGCTGTCTGCATTTAAGATGTTCAATAGCAGTTGTTAATTTTATTTGATTCATAAGTATTATGTTCTTTCTAAATCATAAAAGCTCTTGTTGCCGATCTATAACACAAGGCATTTTTTTCTCGGTTATTTTATCTTCTGGTCCGATTTCTCCAAATAATAACGGAGAATTAGGATTATGAAGACTGCATTGCCTCGCTACAGTCGCTGCACTGAAATTCGCATAACAATATAAACATCCATGTCGGCAAGTGTTGTAAGCTCCGATATCAACGCTTTCAATACATCCACATTCTTCCCGCTGATTCTTATCTTTGTTTGCAAGAACTCTGCCGCCACAAAGATGGGCTATTAATCCGGAATCAATACATTGACCATGCCTAATACCAATGGAAGCTAAGTCCAACATCTCAGCACAAGTAACTAATTTTAATTTTAATGATGATGCAATATCAAAAAGTTTTTTGCTCAATTCGAGTTTTTGTGAAAGACTTGGATCATAAAAATCAATGCCAGCCATATTGCGTTCTGTTTTCTTATAGAAATCCAAAAAGCTGATAACACACTTATTCGTATATGGAGCTAATATTTTGGCAATATATTCAAAATATTTTACATGGTAATCAAAAGATATCTTATCTGTAAAGATAATAGGATCATATCTCCAAATGACCTTTTCTTTACCAATAAGTTTTGATAATTGTATGAAGGTATCAAAAACTTGCTTTTTTTCTGGAACTCCAGGTTCAATTGTTTTATCGTACGAATTAACTGTGAACTGAAAATAAAACGGAATTTCTGCTTCAAGATGTTTAAGATCACTTGAATGTTGTGCAAGCATATTCGCTGGATTTTTAGTCCAAAACACAAAACAATCAACAGTATCCTTGCCCAAGTTTATTCTGCTAATCTGGTGGGCATTCATTGGATTTCTGACTAAAGAAAATCCGGCTTGCAAACGGTTAAAAAACCAATCACTGTAAAACGCAGGAATATCTGTACGACGACTTGCACTTACTATCATGCCTATTCCCTTTCCCAAATTAATCGTTGAAATCTTGCAGAATTGGTTTTCAATTTAGGATGACGAGATATGTTGCATTTTAAACATTCATCATTGTACGATTTGCATTGATCACGAAGATTACCAATAAAATCTTTTATCTCTTCTGGAAATGTTGAATTTATATATGCACAGCAAGCTTTGGGGTTTTGAAAAGCAATAGGCTCAATATTTCCCTTGGTCAACTTATACCCCAAAGATTCCATTTTTGTGACAATAACTCTCATCCGGTCAACATCATACCCAATCCCTTCTGCCATTATGGAACTTAGTATAATGATTTTCTTTTCAAAAAAATCTGCAGATAAGTTATTGACAAAACTAGTAAATACACTATCTTCAATATCTGATAACGATTTCGGGAACATCAAAACATTAGACTGCGGAAAGGTTGTCGTTGCAATGTCATTAAAATTGAAAACTATATTACCTTTTGTCGTTGGTAAAAAGTTTGTCGCTTTCAGCTCCCAATCAACAATATCATACCCGAGATATTGAAAATTAAAGCTTGGCGATGCAAAATATAATGCAGCTCCGTCTACACCACAACCACACCCGATGGATAAAATTTTAGGATCTGTCTCCAGGCAAGGTAAAGTATTTTGATACAGACAGTAATATTCTGTAAAATATGCATAAAAATATCGCATTAGGTACAAGCTCTGTACCCATTTATTAGAATAACAGGGAGAATGCCCCGCCTGAAAATCTAAATCTTTCAATTCGCACAAATGCCTATTGGAGCTTTGATATTGCTTAAATTTAGTAAAAGCGTTCTCCAAAAAACTGTTGATGAACGTTTGCATTGGCGAAAGCCCCGTGTATAACCGTATCACTTTTAGCCTCACCGCTGCTCAGGCACGACTTCTAACCAATAGTTATTGGACACTGCAGTCATAAGCAATTGTTACCCTGTCAAATTTTATGGAACCACTAAATTAGCAATCAAGGCAGGAAAGCCAACTTAGAGGGAAGTTCTGTTTTTCAAAATTTCTTCTACTGCCTCTTGGGCTCCAAGCTGACCAGATATAACCTTGACTAAATAATTTCCTATTTCATTCAACATTTGGTACGGCAGATGAATTAAACGTGCAATTGCTATATTTGTACCACTTGTTATTTCTTGAAAGAAAGCATTAGTTCTAAACCTAATTTCGTAAGAATCTGGATTAAATTCCCAACACCCAATATCAAATACAAAATTTACGCGATTGATAAACTCTGATACTGCAATGCGACTTTCTGCACCAACTTTTAACGGAAAATGCATGATAGAAGTTGCATGATCATCGTAAACAAAAATAGAATATTGAACATACTTTATATTCTCTAACTCAATGTCAAATACTGTCATAAAGACAAAATTATTTTCCTCGAAGTTATAACGCCAATTTTGCTCATAAAAATACTTCTCAATTGCACGTTTTATTTCTATGCGGGACATGATACACTCTCCTTTTCTAATTCCATTCGATTGTTTGATGTTGCGGGGACTCTTGACAGCCAATCTATTTTGCAGGCATTAGGCAATTGGCTATTTCGAGTCATAGTCAACGAAGAAAAATCCTCTATGCAACGCTGATAACAAGAAAATATTTGAAAAAACATCTCCGTGTTAGCACATTGGTTAGGTATTGGATTTCCAAAATTTGAACTATAAATTGCGTATTTGGCGAAAGGAGCCTCTTTTCCATCACAATTTTGCAACGAATTTACCTCCTCTTTGGGGCACCCCTTGGGCGTGCTTGCTTCATTCCAAGTACACTGAGACGTTAAAATTTCGTTCAGAATATTTTGAGGAACTAAGGTGGGGATGTCGAGCTGAATAAATTCCAACCAATCTAAGATTTGTTGTTGAGAATATTTCATATGGTAAAGGCATTCCGCTATCAGCTTTGTTGCTTTTAATGTTTTGTTTCCATTTTGTCGATCCCATTTTCCGCAAAACTGTAAAATTCTTCCACATGTCAGTATATCTGACCAACTTTGCTTTTTTTGGTACTTATCCCTTTCGTTATCAAAATAATCATATATATTAGACGCTACAACGGCGTTAAAAAGACTTCGTTGCGAGATAAGAAGAAAATCAAAATCCATTTGTTGCGTAACACTAAACCAATTTTTACTTACAACAGAACGACACATTTCTGCGGGTAATAAATTTCCACTTCTTTTTGCCCAAAATAATACAAAAACCTCTTCTTTGTTAGGGGACGTGTCTATCGGCAAAGGATTTTCCAGTAACCAAAAATCCTCTGCTAACCGACTAGAATCACTGTGGTTAAACGGACGCATGGAATTACCACGATAATAAGTTTCGCCTTCATCTTTAAGGAGTACCTGTGCTTCTCCACAGGGGGTTATGTCTGGAGCCATTATAGTTTTTTGAACTCCAACAACCGCAAATTTTTTATTATGCATGATCATGATCTAATCGTTCTCTTGTTGTATTTTCTATATATCCCTCTGCATCGTCAAATTCGCAAACTTTCAATCCTCCCAGCTTTTTTAAGTTTGTCAAATAACGTTGAATAACTTGCGCCTCATTAGTAAAATCGTTCTTCAGAAAATCAAAAAAAGATTTGTTGACGACCAATTGATTTACACTTGATAAAGGAACACTATCTGCATGTACCTCTACGGTCCAATTTCTCCAGTCTACACTATATAAATCATCATATTTAGGGGATTCCAGAAAAGAAATTTCTTTATTTGGGACACCCGCAATATAATCGCAAGGCTTATCAAAACAAACCGATAAATAGTAGGAAAAATATTTTTTAAGATCACTTAACTCTACTTTATATTGCAAATAATGCCACCGCCGTCCTCCAAAACCAATCTTTCTCACAGATTTTTCTTTTAACGATCCAGTATCAAACGGGACTGCATTGCCCCAAATATTACATTTCTCAAGATCATCAATGGACACCA
>JAZRSP010000121.1:0-2873 GCA_045651565.1 Victivallaceae bacterium
TTGCTTGAAATCAAGCGGTAACTACGGCTTTTTATTTTAACAAACTCACGGCACTTTCGGTCGCAAGTTGCAGTTTCTGGTGGAGGATATATTGGAAACAATAACTTCGGTTTTGATTATATCAAAGGTCTTTTCACAACTCTTTTCGGAGTTGATGACATCTCTTTTTTCAGTGCTGAAGGTTTGGATATTTTCGGCAATGATTCCGAAAAAAATACTGTCAGAAGCAATAGAAAAGATGTATCTTGTTATCAATCAGGAGAAACTCCGTTAAGGGTGTGAAAAAAGTTTCTCCCCGGATTGATTTTTACGGGTAGATAAATCCGTCTGCGTGCTGCAGATCGAAACTTGTCCACTCCATGCCTTTTTCGTATTTCAGGAATGCTTCTGAAACAGTGTCGGCGATCACTGCTTCGCCGATACGGTCAAACGGCGGAATGTGTTTCGCGTTATCCAGCAACTCAAGTTTTATCGGTCCCTTTACCTGATACGGAGCAATGTTGGAAAGATTTTTTATTCCGGCAATTACTCCATCATAGATTTTCTGACAGGACGTTGCAGGAATGAGTGAACATGCCAGGTACGGTGAGAGGGCTTCTTTGGTCACAACGGTTGTGATACAGGGAATTTTTTCTTTGAATTCTGCTGTTATTTTGTCGTCTCCTGAAACAAACACTGCAGGAATACCCATGTCTCCGGCGATTGCTGCGCCCATTGTTCCTTCACTCATGTAGATTGCTCCGTCATTGAGTTTCCACAAAGAGTGCGGAGTTATGGCACAAGGAGTACCGCCCATGGCGTGCATTCCTACAAAAACGATGGCGTCGCTGCCTTCGAGAAGCGGCAGCCAGTGTGGACCGGAACAGTTTCTGCCGTGAATGATTCGGCAGCGCGGATCGAGTTCTTCAAAAATGATGTTGTAACCGGAGCCATGATTATCATTTATAATCACATCATCAGCTCCGGCATCGAACGCGGCTTTGACGGCAGCGTTGACTTCATTGGTCAAAAGTTTGCGCATGCGTTGTTTGTGATTGAAGTTTTCAAGACCCTTATCGCGGCGGTTTTCAAAAAAACAGAACCCGGCGATTCCTTCAATATCGGTTTGAATATAAATTTTCATGATATTTCGTGCCTTTTTTATGTCATCTCCAAAAAATCGGATGGGTAAATCGCATTAAATTGGTTGAACTACTTTAAAGATACACTTTGTTCATAAAAATAGCAAACATATTTTTATGGTTTCTGTTGGAAATTTGTGAACTTTTGAGGGCAAATTGTCACGACACTGTGTATCGATACAGCTTGCCGCGGCGGAGTACAAACGGAGACGGGAGAGAGATTTTTGAGAGAAATTGAGGGTTTTCTCTCAAATATACTTTGCAACCGACATCTCTGTTTAAAAGCACAAAAGCCGTAATTTATTTTTACACTTGACAACGCAATTCATCAACAGTATATTACATCGGTTATAGGATAATGGAGATGTTATAATGAAAACAGTTTGCCCGCAATGTAAGCAAAAATATGAAATTGATAATGCATATAACGGCTTTGAAATACAGTGTCCTTATTGTGAAACTAATTTTATTGTCCAAAAAATCTGTACAGCTTGCGACGGTTTAGGCGTTAAATATACAGATGATAGCCATAAAGAAATCTGTAAAAATTGTGATGGGACAGGGATAATAGTTCCTAAAAAGCGAAAAAGAAGAGATGGAACAGTAAAAAATAAAATAACGCAACCCTCAAATACATCAGTTCATGATTGCGTAAAGTTACCGGATTGTTCTACACCGGTAGAAATAAAATTTTCTCAAAACATTTCTGTTGAAGATTACGTAAAATGGAGCAAAAAACAGAAAAATGCTGTAAAAGTTGATGATTTAATTGTTGATAGTTCAAAAAACAAAAAGAAGGCTATTGCAAGTGAATTAGCGACACAAAACAATAATAGCCTAGTTACGCGCTCGTCTAATTCAGCAAAGCAAAAAACATGTTGGCGTTGTGATGGATTAGGACGAAAATATACTAACGGAGGAAATGGAGAAGTCTGCCATGTGTGCAACGGTTTTGGAGTAATTCATGAAAGTTCCGACAGTCCATACAAAAATCCACCTCAATACTCAAATCCATCTTCTGGCAGTCTATACCAAAATCCACCTCGGTCTTCAAAGTCCTCTTCTGATTTTGACAGTTCGATTATTAAAGGAGGATGCGGTTCTACTGTCTTATTAATATTGTACATAATTGGAGGACTAATTGCTTCTGTCTGTTTGATGGGGACTGCACACTCAGGTAATGAAGAAATATTGTGTATTCTTGGATATATTGTTATTACTTTAATTTTTGCAGGCTTTGCATTTTTATTTCTTTTAGAAACATGGTCTAAAAGGATAACTGCGTCTCTTTTGTGTTTTTTTATAGTTTTTTTGATTTTTTGTGGCGTAAAAGGCAAAAGACTTGGAACTTCCGATTTTGAATCTCATAAACGCACGAATACAGCCAATTCAGGAATACCAACCGAAGAAGAGTTGATGTATCCAATGGATGGGAAGGATCCAAAAAACTGGCGAAAACACGAAGAAGATTTGGAAAACAGATTACCACACCTGAAAAATGCTCCTTTTGCTTGCAAACGTTGTGGAATGAAATCAGATCGTCCGCTTGATGATCCACAAGGGGTTTGGGGGAGGAATGGTGTTTGTGCTTATTGCATAGATTATTTACACAGTAAACGATGATTACTTTGATTAAAACAGGTTATTTGCTGCTAACGCTGCTGCGGGGTAAAATCAGTTCTTCTGCCCCCCCTTTTGCTTGTCACGCCATAGCTATTTGAGCGGCGGCGGAAGGGTAAATTGTCACGACAC
>JAZRSP010000122.1:0-10885 GCA_045651565.1 Victivallaceae bacterium
GCTCCTATCGGTTTCAGTGATGGCCACGCAGAAAGCATGAGTGCTAAAGAAGTTACACAGAATTTGAGAGATGTTATTGGTGCAGCAACCACTTTCCACTACCACCAATCAGCAGCTGCAAGTTCAGAAACAAGCGTAACTGTCAACTAATTTAATAAGTTTTCCTAAAAAGGGCGTAAGTTAAATCTTATGCTCTTTTTTATTTTATAATCTAAGTAATCTAAGAGGTAAATTCAAAAGTTCTCAAAAGTTGCCAATGATATAATCTTCGCTCTGTCCAAGGAGCGTTTTCGGGAGTTACCACAAGGCAGCACCGCTTAAACTACCTTGTACATAGCTGTGATTCTCTCCATTGTCTTTGATTTGATTGACTTTTGAATTTACCTCTTAAATTTTGAAAAATTTAAAAAAATTATTGAATTTTGTTTGTAAATAATGCGTTTTATGATATATTTATGATGTATTACTGAGAGTAATTTATCGAATTATAAAAGGAGTATTCAAATGATTAAAAATCCGATTCTTTTGCCGATACCTAAAAAAATGGTTTCAACTTGTGAGAAGGTAGATAAGAGTGTTTTATTCGGAGATCTTGTTTTTAGCAAAAATTCAGCATTGCCGAAAGAGGGATACAAATTAAGTATTTCTCAAAGCAAAATTGTTATTGAATCGGCAGATGATGCAGGGGCTTTTTATGCCAAACAGACCTTGAAACAGTTGCAGAAACAATACACTAATGGCGGTTGCCCGACTTTGGAGATTGAGGATTATCCCGATATTGCCATGCGTGGCGTAAGTTTGGATGTGAGCCGCGACAGAATCCCGCCGTTTGAGGATTTGCTTGAATTTGTTGATTTGCTTGCAAGTTGGAAAATTAATACCTTCACCCTCTATTTTGAACATGTTTTTGCTTACAAAAATCATGAGATAGTTTGGAAAAACGCTTCGCCTTTTACTGCTGAAGACATTCAGAAACTTGATAAATATTGCAAAGAACGCTTTATTGATTTAATTCCTTGTCAGGAAACTTTGGGACATTTAGCTCGTTGGCTATGTCATGAACCGTACCGCCAATTAGCAGAGTGTCCGGAGGGGTTTCAAGCTCCATGGCAATTAAATGAGACTGATCCGTTTTCGCTTTGTCCGACAGATAATAAAACTTTGGAATTTGTGGAAGGTCTTTTAGATGAATTACTGCCTAATTTTAGTTCAGAATATTTCCATTGCGGCGGTGATGAAACCGCCGATGTCGGCAAGGGCAGAAGTAAAGAAATTTGTGAAAAACTCGGTACAAGCAAAGTTTACGGAGATTATTTCAAGGAAATTTCTAAAATGTCTAAAAAACATGGCAGAAAAATGATCATTTATGCCGATATGGTCAAAAATGATATCGAATCCTGTAAATATCTCCCCAAAGATACCATTTTAGCAGAGTGGGGGTACGGCAGAAATTATCCCTTTATCGAAAATGCTAAAAACTATATCGATTGTGGATTGAAATTTTGTTTCCTCTCATCAAATAGTAATTATAGTACTTTCGGCGGGCGTACCTATCGCTGGCGTGGAAATATTGTCAATGCTGTAAGTTCTGCAATTAAACTTAATGCATTGGGTTACTTTAATCATGAATTCGGAGATTTCGGACACTGGACGCAATTTTCATTTTCCATACCGGGTTTTGCCTATGGAGCGGCGCTATCATGGAACTATGAAGGCAATAACGATATTGATCTTGGGTCGGCATTAGATTTATTTGCTTATAATGAGTGTACCGGATTGGGTGATTTGATTATTGATATTGGAAAAATCTATAATCATACTGCCGGAATAGATGATTCGGATGCGTTGTATTATGTATTCTATTATTTTGGAGATTTGACATTGCCCGGAACATTTGATAATTTGACCGCTGATAATTTGGCAAGGGCGCAAGAAGATGTCGTTACATGCACTCACCGTTTCCATAAATTGGTAAATTGCCCCGAAAAAATTCAGTTGGAAATCAAAGCCGCATTGAAATATATTAACTTTGCAATCAAAGTAGCAAATGAGATAGTTTTGAATGATAATATTTCTAAACTTGCCGATTTGCCGTTTGAAACTCAAAAAGTTTTGACCGATGAATTTGAAAAAGTTATCGATTCATTGGTGGAAATTCGGGATAAATATTATCTTCCGGGAGGCAAATCTCAGGCATTGTGTTATTTGAAAAAATATTGGGAAAAGGGCTTTAACAAAATTCCATTCCCGGAAAAATACTTTTAAAAAAAATCAGGGGAAACTCAAAATAGCAGTTTCCCCTTTTCTTTGCGAAATATTACAGATTTTTTTCTAAAATTTCAGCGGCGATTCCGACTAATTCAGCACATGGGCGTTTTTTGTAATAAGTTTCTGTACGAGCTTCAGAAACGGGAGCTGTGTTCTCATTTTTAGCAAGCCCCAAAAGTTCACGGCAAACGATAGAGCCGTTCTCTTTTTTGAATTCATCGGCAAGTTTTTGGATTAAAGCATAGTGGTCATCTTTGGCTTTTTTGTCCTGCAAGTCGGCGGAGGCGCAACGCAAATTTGCAACCAAAACCATACCCGATACCGCTCCGCAAACTTCACGCATTCTGCCCATTCCTGCGCCGAAGCCGGAGGCTAATTTCATTGCTTCATCATAACTTAAATTACACTCTTCAGCGAAAGCACCCAAAACTGCTTGTGCGCAATTTGCACCTTCGGTGAAAAGTTTCATAGCTTTATCTTTTTTTGACATCATATTCTCCTGTGAAAACTTCACAACAACTTCCGGTCATATAGACGATATTATCTGCTTCATTCCACTCGACAAGCAGTTTGCCGCCGTCCAAGTGAACTGTAACGGTTCGATCAATTATTCCATGTAGAATTCCGGTGACAGTCGAAGCACAACTGCCTGTTCCGCAAGCTAAAGTTACTCCGCAGCCGCGCTCCCAAACTTTCATGCGGATATTTTTGCGGTCGAGGACTTGAAAAAATTCAATATTGCTTCGATTGGGGAAGTGCGGATCGAGTTCCAGACTTCTGCCGTTTTGAGCGACATCGATTAAAAGCAAGTCTTCAACTATCGCTGCAAAGTGTGGATTGCCCATTGATATATCGCTGCCATTAAACCCCTGCAAAGTCAAGTCCGCACAATTAATAATCGGTTCTCCCATATTTACCCGGACAGTACCGTCATCAAGCACTTCGGGTACGAGGGTTCTTTTCTCGGTAATAACATTGAATTTCCGTTTATCGGTGAGATTATTGTCGCAAATATATCTTGCGGCACATCGGATTCCATTACCGCACATTTCGGTAGTTAAGCCGTCAGCGGTATAAATTTTCATAGTAAAATTATCTTCATCGATTTTGCCGAGCAGAATGATACTGTCAGCACCGATTCCGAAGTGTCGGTCGCACATCAATTCTGCGCACTCATCGAAGTTGATTTCTTCGGTTAATTCGTCGGTATTGATCATGATAAAATCATTACCTAAACCATGCCATTTTGCAAATTTCATTCTAAAAACCCAAAATATATAGAAATTTTCACTAAAAATTACAAAAAAAACTTGACTTTTTGCTGTTTTAGATTTAAATTTCCTTGTGTTAAGTTATGTTAATTATTTTCACGGAATGCAATATAATTGCAATATTAACAAATGTCAAGTGAAAATACAATATTTTTAATGAATTTTTTTTAAGGATTTTAAGAGGTTTTTATATGAGCAATTGTAATCGCAGTAAAGCTGTGAATAGTATAGCGAAAATGCGTAATTTGCCGCCGATGGCAAGTTGCGAGGTAACTTTGGATAATTATGCAGATGATGTTTTCAATATCGAAGTTATGAAGCAGTATCTTGCGAAAAAAACTGCCGATGAACTTTTGGAAACTATCCAGAATCGTTCAAAACTTAATCCGGAACTTGCAAGCGAAGTTGCCAATGCCATGAAAACTTGGGCAATGGAGCGTGGAGCAACCCACTTTACCCATTGGTTTCAACCGCTTACCGGGGCGACAGCGGAGAAGCATGACTCTTTTTTGGAAATAAAAAATGAGCAGGCAATCATGGCTTTTTCCAGTAAAAATTTGATTGTCGGCGAGCCTGATGCTTCCAGTTTCCCCTCCGGCGGTTTGCGTTCAACTTTTGAAGCCAGAGGTTACACCGCTTGGGATCCGACCAGTCCGGCATTTATTAAACGCCACAGTAACGGCGCAACTCTTTGTATCCCAACGGCTTTCTGTTCCTATACCGGGGAAGCACTTGACCGCAAAACTCCGTTGCTTCGTTCAATGCAGGCTTTGCGCAGTTCAGTAAAACGGTTGATGAAGAATTTTTCTGATCAGGATGAAAGATTTGCCGTAACTCTGGGTGCAGAACAGGAATATTTTTTGATAGACAAGCAATTTTATATGAATCGTCCTGATTTATTGCAAACAGGCAGAACACTTTTCGGGGCAGTTCCGGCTAAACATCAGCAGTTGGATGACCACTACTTCGGTACAATTAAGCCGAGAATTTTAACTTTTATGACTGAACTTGACCAGGAGTTGTGGAAACTTGGAATCCCGGCGAAAACCCGTCACAATGAGGCGGCACCGGCACAGTTTGAAGTTGCTCCGATTTTTGAAGAACTCAATTTGGCGGTTGACCATAATATGTTGGTTATGGAACTTATCCGTCAAACTGCCGACCGCCACGGCTTGGTGGCATTGCTTCACGAGAAGCCGTTTAAAGGTGTAAACGGTTCAGGTAAGCATAATAACTGGTCTATAACTTACGGCTCACGCAACTTGCTTGATCCGGGTGATAATCCGCATGAAAATGCGATATTTCTGACTGTGCTTTCGGCGGTGATTATGGCGGTTGATAAGCATAGCGACCTTTTGCGTAGCGTAACTGCAAGTGCCGGGAATGATCACCGTCTGGGGGCAGCAGAAGCTCCGCCGGCGATTATCTCAATTTTCCTCGGCGACCAGTTGACAGATGTGATTGAGCAATTAGAAAAAGGCGGAACTTTGAGCAGCCGCAGCAGCAGTAAAATGAAAATCGGAGTTGATACTCTCGCTCCTTTGCCCAAAGATGCAACCGATCGCAACCGTACCAGTCCATTTGCTTTCACTGGTAACAAGTTTGAGTTTCGTGCGCCGGGCGCAAGTCAATCATGTGCCGGGGTTTGCATGACTTTGAATACAATTGTTGCGGAGTCGCTCGACCAAATCTCCGATGAACTTGAAAAATTCAAAAAATCTTCATTTAATGAGGATTTGCAGAAGTTATTACAGAGAATTATCAAACAGCACAAGAAAATTATTTTTAACGGCAATAACTACTCCGAAGAGTGGAAACTTGAAGCGGAAAGCCGCGGTTTATTGAATTTAAAGACCACTCCCGAAGCATTGAAAGTGCTTTTGACCGAAGAAAATGCAAAACTTTTTGATAAATACAAAGTGCTTTCTAAAACTGAATTGCATTCCCGTTACGATGTTTTCTTGGAAGAATATCAGCGGAAAATTATGATTGAAGGCAGAACCGCGCTTGAAATGGCAAAAAATATTATTTTGCCGGTGGTGCGTGATGAATTAAAGGCGATAAGTTCGGCAATTTTGGAGTGCGAAGCACTTAAATTAGGCGATAATATGGTGAATTTGCGCAAGAATTTGGAACTTATGACCAAAGAATTTAATGGCATGCTGATTACGATGAAGGCGTTGGAAGATGCTTTGAAAATTGAAAAATATAGCGATATTGTGGAGATAATGGGAGAACTTCGGAAAATTGTGGACTACTTCGAAGAGAATGTAGATGACCGCAATTGGCCATTGCCGAAGTATCGTGAAATGTTGTTTATTTATTGATAAATTTTGAAAAACTTTTTCAGGAGAACAGAATGAAACAAAATTTATTGACTTCATATCTAAGTGGGTTTCTGCATGCTGCAAAAATGCTTGTCGATTACCCGAAAATAGAACGGCTTTGGGCTAAATTGAAATTGAATTTACCCCAAACTCCGGATAGTTATATCGTAATCGGATTTGCGATAATCGGATTGGTGATAGGTTTAATTGGTGCATTCGGTATTTGGTTTTTGCAATTGATTTTGCCGGGGGCGATCGGGGTTATTTTCGGTACAGTATTATTGTTTATGCTTGTGGAGTTAAAAGACCGTGGAAATGGTTTAATTTTGCTCTCCAAATATATCGGTTCTCGACTTGGCGGTGATTCTCATGAAAAAATTTGGCAGACTTTGAATGACAACAAGAGTCTGCATGAGGAGAGTTTTTCGACGGTGGCATTGACTTTGGCAGTGCTTATTAAGTTGATGATTTATTTTCTCATAGTCAGCAGAAATTGTGCGTATATGTTTATTCCGCTGATTATGGTAAATTATTGTACCCAAGGGCTTTTAGCAAGCAACAGAAATTTGAATAACAAAGTATTTTTTCATTTGGACTTGCATGATTTGGATAAGTTTTATTTGATTAGTGCGGTGTTGCTTTTTGTGGGAGTGCATTTAAACTTCGTGGTATGGCTTTTTGTGGTTTTTGTCTTTGCAATGCACTATTTGCTTTTGGATAGATTCGGGAAAAACTGCGACAGATTTTCGGCTGAAACCTTAACTCTTTCCGGTGAAATGAGTGAAGTGGTGTTGCTGGTTATTTTAGGTTTATATTTAGTATAGTTAATTAACATAACAAAGGAGAAAGATTATGCCTTGGACTTATATTGGGTTAATCGTAGTTGCATTAATTGTATTGTATTTGTTTTTTGTATTTATTCCGATTCGCCATTGGATTGCGGCGATTTTTTCGGGAGTTAAAATCGGAATGTTTTCGCTTATCGGAATGAGATTGCGTCAAGTGCCGCCGCATTTGATTGTCGATGCGATGATTCAAACCAAAAAGGCAGGAATTGATGTAAGCAGTGATATTTTGGAAGCACACTATTTGGCGGGCGGAAATGTTTTGCGGGTGGTTGCGGCTTTGGTTGCTGCGGACAAGGCAAATATGGACTTGTCTATCCAGAGAGCGACAGCGATTGACCTTGCAGGTCGTGATGTATTGGACGCGGTTCAAATGAGCGTTAACCCGAAAGTTATTGAAACACCCGAAGTTGCTGCTATGGCGAAAGACGGTATTCAAGTTAAAGCGATCGCCAGAATTACTGTGCGTGCCAATTTGGATCGCTTGGTCGGTGGTGCCGGTGAAGAAACTATTCTTGCCCGTGTAGGCGAGGGGATTGTTACTACTATCGGTTCAGCAGATACTCACAAAAAAGTTCTTGAAAATCCGGATATGATTTCAACGACAGTTTTGAATAAGGGGTTGGATTCAGGCACAGCATTTGAGATTCTTTCAATCGACATTGCCGATGTGAATATCGGAAAAAACATTGGTGCTCAATTGCAGACTGACCAAGCCAATGCCGACAAAAATATCGCCCAGGCAAAGGCAGAAGAACGCCGGGCAATGGCAGTTGCCCAGGAGCAGGAAATGAAAGCAAAAATCAGCGAAATGCGAGCAAAATTGGTTGAAAAAGAGGCGCAAGTTCAGTTGGCACTTGCTGAAGCATTCCGCAATGGACACCATAGATAAGAGAGAGGATAGATTTTATTATGAGTACATTGATGATAATTTTAATTGTTGCCGCAGTTTTGGCAGTTTTGATTGTTTTCGGTTTTGTAATTCCGATTCCTTTGTGGATTGCAGCGGTATTCTCCGGGGTCAAAGTAAAAATTTCAAGTTTAATCGGCATGCGTCTTCGCCGAGTTCCGCCTAGAATTATTTTGTCGGCTTTGATTCAGGCAAAAAAGGCAGGATTGGGAACTGTTACCAGTGACGTATTGGAAGCGCATTATCTCGCAGGTGGTCATGTGCTGAAAGTGATTAATGCTTTGGTTGCCGCTGATAAGGCGAATATTCCTCTGACTGTGCAGAGAGCCACTGCAATTGACCTTGCAGGTCGTGATGTATATGATGCAGTCAGAGTCAGTGTCAATCCCAGAGTTATCGAAACTCCGCTGGTTACAGCGGTTGCGCAAGATGGTATTCAGTTGAAGGCGATTGCCAGAGTTACTGTCAGAGCTAATATTGACCGATTAATCGGCGGAGCAGGGGAGCAAACCATTCTCGCTCGTGTCGGCGAAGGTATTGTTACCACAATCGGTTCTGCGGATAGGCACAAAAAAGTTTTGGAAAATCCCGATATGATTTCCAAAAAGGTTTTGAGCAAAGGTTTGGATTCCGGTACTGCATTTGAGATTCTCTCAATCGATATTGCCGATGTAGATGTCGGCAAAAATATCGGTGCGGAATTGCAGATGGCACAGGCTAATGCCGACAAGGATATCGCTCAGGCGAAAGCCGAGGAACGCCGGGCAATGGCGGTGGCAACTGAACAGGAAATGCGGGCAAAAATTCGTGAAATGGAAGCAAAGGTAGTTGAAGCGGAAGCGGAAGTTCCGCAGGCAATTTCAGATGCTTTGGCAACTAATAAACTTACGATTTTTGACTACTATAACTTGAAAAATGTTATGGCGGATACCAATATGCGTGAATCAATTGCTAACCCCGTGGCGGCAAAAAAACAGTAAAACCTTTTATTCTTTGAGTCGGCTTTATGGATAAAGACTTTAATGTAGAAATTATTATATTTGTCATCTCGATAATCTGCTGGATTATCAAGGGGATCTATGACTATATTTCTAATCATGTGTCACGAGATGAACAGTACAGTGAAGAAGAGGTCTATTCTCCACAGGATTTTGACCGTCCGCAGACTCTGGAAGAGATGATTCGCCGTGGAATGATTGAGGTGGTAAATGATTCGCCACAAAAAGAAGAACCGCAGTATGTGGCGGAGGAAATCAATAATGATTATGTGGAGAATTTAAACGCCTTTGCGGAGAATTTGCAGGATGATATGACTTACGCCAGAAACGAAGCTCCGGTTTGCGAGGTCGAAGAATTGGACTATGAAGAAAATGTGCTTGATGTGGATTATGCGGATTTTATCCGTCAAAACGGCAAGGCATCAATTATTATTGCGGAAATTCTGCTCCCGGCTAACTCTAAAATGCGAAAGTAAGGTTAAAAAAAATGAGTATGAATCAGTTGGCATTTGATTTTTTGGAAGATATCGATGAGATTAATCATTATCATTTCCCGTATCGCAAAATTCAACAGCGTGCAATCGGTTTTTTGCAAAAAGAATTTAGGGTTCATGCGGTTGCCTGCGATGTGCCTTTGGGGATAAAAAATTATAAATCTCCGGTCGTCGGGTTGCGGAAAATTTCTAAAAGTAAGCAGGGACAAAATGTCGAAAGTATCATTGTCGAAATTTATACCGATCGTGACAAGTGTTTTAATTTCTGTGCTAATGCGAATAAGATTAATGCGCTTGTCGAGAAATTGATTTTGGAAAAAGAGGCGTTGGAGGCAATTATTCGCAGAACTGAACCACATTTGCAGTCAAAAGATGACCTTTTTGCCGATTTTCCGACGTACCATTACGAAAAAAGCAAAAATCCCGATTACAAGAAATTACTTCATGAACTCAATAATCTGAAACATACCCTCAATTACGGCGGAAGATTGGAGAATATCGCCTGCAATGAGGTCGCCAATAAAATGTATCTGCTTGTCCCGGAAAAACTTATCCTTGCTGATGAATGTGCAAATAATTGGGGGCTTATCTATTTTGACCGTGACTTGAATTTATCTTTGGTGCGAGATGCTAAAAAAATGGAAGTTGATCCGATTCGCAGACAAAATTTGATTTTCAATGTCGCTTTGGCTGCCAAGAAAAATGTTTTGTTTTCAAATGGAGTTAAACTTATCGGAAAAAAATCTGTAAAATTCCTCGCCCCGCCGAAGCAAAGACGCAAATCAAATTAGAATTAAATCATTACTTTTTGCTGCCAAAACCACCAGCAGAGCAGCGTAATAGATACGAAGTATCTTTCGGTGCAGGTAGCTGATTTGCTTCCGGGAGTTTGTTTTTTATGGGTGGCTTGGTTGCAGCCCCCCATACCCCCTGCAACCAGCCATCAGGCTGGACAGGATACTTGTGAGTGGGATTGTCGTGGGCGGTTTGGTGAGTGCTAATGTGGCAAAATCTTAGGGGAGTCCCTCCGTTTTTTTACGGAGTGACCCCTCAAAGCTTTTGCCATGGTTTGCCAACCAACGGAGATTTTCGACGCCACTCAAATCTCCTTTTCAATTATTCGAGTAATTTCGTGTTTTTTATAGAGTTGTCGGATAATCTGGACAATATTAAACTATAATTAGCCTTTTAATTATGAATTTTGCTTAATCATGATTTTTTTTGAATAATAATTTTATGATATTTCTTTTTTGTTTGCGAGTACAGTTTTTTCTTCTGTGTATACAAAAAAAGTACCATGAAGGAAGAAAGGAAAAGTCACCTCCATGGCACATAAAGAAAAATGAAAAATAATTCAAAATTCTTTTACCCTCTGTTTTAATATATAGCATGTTTCAAAAAATACAAGTGTAAAAAATAAAAATATCATTTTTTTTTGAAATTTTCTGCTTTTTCTTCTTGCAAATTGGTTGGCGATATGCAGATATGAAATCTATTCAACAAATAAAAAATCGTGCTGAAAGAGAGGGCGGCCAAGTCCTCGTAACCAAGGGATACTCCCAAGGGTCATCCGGCCTTCATGATCTTTCTTTCAGCACTGACAATAGTATACCACAAGAAAATGATTTGTCAAGTGGTAATACTAAAAAAATCAAGAAAAATTAAGGATGATAAAAATTTTGTCTTGCTTTAAGTCGTTATTAGTAAATAGGTTATGCTGTGTTAGGTGTTTTGGTTTTTTGTAAAATGGTTTTAGATGTTATCAGACGGAA
>JAZRSP010000123.1:0-7220 GCA_045651565.1 Victivallaceae bacterium
ACGGATTACTCCCCTGGCATGATGCTATTCAGAAAGGATGGAATTATGAAGGACCTGTTCATAGCCTTAAATGAAGGAATCCGTAATCTGATCATCACTGAAACTGAAAAAAGGAGCATTCCCACCCACAAAACACTCCGGCAAGTTGAACGGACTCTTGCAAAAATCGAAAAGCGTCTGGCTTTTCTGGAGCAGGAGTTTCTGACCAATCCCCCAAATCAGCCAAACAACCAAACTCCCCGCAAATTCCGGATCAAAGGACCGGACATCATCGCAATCCGTCAGCGATTCAATCTCAGTCAGGCAGATTTTGCCCGCCTGATAGAAATTGACCGGGCAACTCTGAACCGTTGGGAACACGGCAAAGTCCGTCCGAACCAAAGTTCAATGGCGAAAATCGCCGAGTTCCGCACTATGGGCAAAAAAGAATTTGCCCGTCGTATGACTCAAGCCGAAGAAGCAATCTGGAAATAAATCAATAATCAGTCATCATGCTGGGGAGTTTTGATGAGAGAACATATGAATATAATATTCAGATTTATTTTAACGCACTACTTTCCCATAACTTTTCAAAATTTTATTCCACAATCGTAAAATAAGCGTTCCGTAATCAGGGGCTTTGAGAGATGCAGTTCTGGCTCAAATTGGATTTCCCTTCTCACTGTGAAGAATCCGAAGAATGGAGAAAATAAACAGTATTCCGCGATCGCATAGGAATCTTCCAATTTCACCTTTGGGGCAATATCCCAAGACAGCAACCTCGTTTTTTCATAGTCAGTCAGTCTGTCTGCTTTGAAATAACAATCATCATAAGTTCCGCAATACCATCCTTCAAAAAATTCTTTCATATTACAGATGATTCGGCGTAAGTTGTAATTGGCGTGCCAAACGAGATTGAATTGCGTTCCAAGTTCTATAAGCAGAATCAGTTCCCACACACCTTCCTGCGTAAATTCCGGTGAAACAATGGAAAGATCGTTCAAAAGATTTGGTGCAGGATTGTCACTATCCCGCTCACCATTTCCTGAAAAACTTTGTTCATTTTCTTTTCTGACATACAAGACCGGTTCCGAACCTAATCCCAACGGATCTCCGACTTGATAACAGTCAAGGATACTTCCTTCCGGAAAATGAAGATGCGGGAGAACCTTCATCATGGGAAACAATGGATTGGCACACCGGAGAGTTGATGTGCCATGCTTTAAATCCTGAATGACTTTCCAAAACTCTTTCAATTTCCATATAAAATATTCAGATGTATCAGATTGACGCACTGACATTCTCCGCCGATACTGATTTCTTAATATATTCACCGTTTTTTCATCCGGCTGACCGTCATAAAACTTGTCAAGAACAGTATAGAATAATTGATTTCCCGGGGCAGCCGCTGCGAAAAGAGTCATAGATGATTTCAATTTTACTGCATCAATATCTCCGAAAACAGTTGTCGGATCATTGGTTTTTAATTGCAGTAATATTTCCAGAAGTTTCTGCATTTTTTCCCCGCAAGGAGAAGCCAGAAAAAATTTAGCCTCGTCAATATTTTGTATTGCATAATATTTTGCCAAATCACTGCTGCCAAGCCCTGTGATCTGGGGAAAAATAAACCACATCCAGTGACTTCTTTTTCTGCCGGATCGAAGTTCACCGGCAGCCTGTTCATAATATTCGTCATACTTTTCAACAAAACGGTTGATCGAGTTTTTCGACATCTTTGGACCTCCGGGATTTTTTATTATTTTCCCAACGCTTTCTGAAGACTAAACCATCTTTCGGGATACAAAGAGAGAGGTCCGGCTTTGCTTTTAGAAGCTTGAGTGCACCAGGAACAATTATCCGGCAAACCTGCGCCACGCCAGCTGTACCAGATTTCAGACGCATCGCTTTTCAGCACAAACGCTTTATATTCCGGGAAAAAGATCTTATCAAACCGCTTCACAAACTCTGCACGGGTATAAATGTGTTCACCACCGAATTCCATCGGGAATGTAATCATTTTGGCAATAGTCATTTTATCATTTTTCCGAAGTGATTTTTGCAAAAGTTTCCACATTTCTTCTGCAGTCATTTCCCAGACAAAAGGGTCGCATTTTTCAGCATATTTCAGGAGAGAATCAAGTTCAATGTCTTGAGCAACCCCAGTATCTTCAGTCGGTTCAGATCCGGTCATATAAGAAATCGCAACAAATCCTCTGCCGATTTTTCCTTTTGGGTCTTTGTAAGTTGCCATCAGATAGCCATTTCCAGCAGGTTCAACTTTTTCAATATTGATATTTTCTCCCAGATAAACCAATTTATAAACCTTATTCCACTGTCTTCCGGAAGTCATAAAATAATGATATTTTCCTTTTTCTTCGATTCGGAACATGAAAGCACTCATAGGAGCATTCCCGCTGCCATAATCGGCTTTTGGGTCATCGAAAACTGCGTACTCTGTAATTTCGGTACGGTTCCATGGAATAAGAAAATCCGTATCATAAAGTTTGAGACCGGGGAAATTTCTGTCCGATATTGTCGAATATACATCCGTCAAAGGCTTTTTACGCAAGTTTGGCTGTGCAGCCATATTTTTTTGTGCGGATTCAATGACAGCAGATTTTGATTCTCCCTTGATAAAGGCTGTACCTGTCCAAATACCGCCGACGATTCCGGCTCCGATTACGAATGAGATGATTTCTTTTTTCATTGATTTACTCCGTTATATTCTTCTTCTGTTGGTTCTGGAATTTCTTCGGCTTCATCACGTTCAATATCGGCAATTTTCACCAGTGCCACTCTGAAGCCGAGATTGTCACCGAGACCGCATGAGTTGGTGCTGGTACGGCTGGCTGAACGGCAGAAATTTGCCATATCAAAAAAACTGCCGCCCCGGGTGATTTTTCTACCGCCACCATTGACATACCATGTCAAATCCCAGCTGCGTGTCCATTCCCGGACATTGCCGTGCATATCATACAATCCCCATACATTGGGCTTTTTCAAGCCGACGGGATGATGACTTTTTTGAGCGTTTGTTTCATACCAGCCCACTTCATCCAAATTAGCATCCGGCTGTTTGTACTTGCCTTCACCGGAAAGATTCTTTCCATTATTCAACGCAGTTGTGGTCCCGGCACGGCAGGCATATTCCCACTCGGTTTCTGACGGCAGATAGAATTTGTAACCTGCAGGAAGTTTATCGGCATAAAGTTTGTTGAGTTTTTCACAAAATTCCCAAGCCTGTTCATAGCCTACAGATTCTACCGGATGTCCGAATGCTTTGACTTTTGACGGGTTATTCCCCATAACAGCCTGCCATTGCTCCTGCGTGACTTCAAATTTGCCGATCCAGAAATGGCTGCTTATGGAGGCTTTCTTATATTTTTCATTCCCCATTCCAGATTGGTTCTGCGGCGGAGTGCCCATCATAAATTCCCCCGGATCTATTCTGACAAGTTCCAGAGAAGTAATATTGTTTTTTTGTAACGGCAAAATGATTTTTCCCAGGAAAGAGTTTTCCGGTTTACAGCCGGTAACGGAAGCAAATAACGCAACGGCAAACAACATTGTTACAAAATATTTCATTATTTCACCTCTCTGTTGAATTTTGCTTCCAAATCTTTCCATCGCTGATACATATAGCTGAGCCCTTGCGTACTTCCGCTGGATTTAGTAAAATCATGTGCCGTCAGCAGCAGAATGTATCGGGGATTTTTTACTGGCAGATACCCGATGACAGCGTAAGTATATTTGTGTTGATTATCCTGTAAATGAAAAGAGGTTGTTCCCAGCGGATTCCTGATTGCAACAATTGTCTGTGGATATTTCAGTAAATGAACCCAGGCAGAGATCAAGTCTTCAGGTGATACAAGATGTTTTGCTCCAATGGCATAACGGGCGAATTCCAAATCTCCCTCTTTTGTAGCAAGAGGTTTTTTGAATCCAATTTGTGCCAAAAATTTTTCCAATGGAGAAAATCCAAGTTTCTTGGCAATTTTCCATGTGCCGATATTACTTGAATTTTTCAGAATTTCTGACACTGTAATTTTTTGCCATTTATGAACATCAAGCAACATTCTGCCTTCAACAGAAATTCTGCCGTTTTCGCAATCAATAGGCTCATCCATTTTTACAACCCCGGCTTCCAGAGCTGCGGTAATGACAAACGGTTTGAGCAGTGACATCGGCGCAAACGACGGTATTGATCGACCGTATGTTTTTGATGCAATTATTTTTTTCTGCTGAATATCATAGAGCAAAATTTTAGCAGCGGCAGGATTTTGTTTATCAACGATTTGTTGCATTGTGTCAGAAACCATCTGTTGCCACAAAACAGAAGATGATGCTGTATTCTCTTTTGTCGGAGTTACTTTCATTAAATCGCCGGCACAAACACTGCCAGCCAACAGCATTACCCGCATAATAACATTAACCTTAAAATTCTTTCCAATCATTTTTTCTCATCTCCATCATTTTGTTTTTTAAGTTGCTGTTCAATGCGCTCTATATCTTTTTGAATCCATGAATCTTTTGGATAGACCATTTGGTATTTTTTCATATATTCAAGGGCGGCATTGTATTCTTGAAGTTTCAGGTAACACAATCCCAGTTTATGATAGCAGTTTGCAATTTTTTCCCTCTGTGCAATTGATAGGGCAATGCTGTTGCGTATTTCAAATTCTTTTAATGCCATTAGAAAACATTGCTTGGAGATGTTATATTTCTCCTGTCTATTTTTGGCAACGCCGATATGGTAGTACAAATCGCCAAGTATGCGGCGGTTGTTTTCTGAAAGCTGTGAACGTTTATCATAAATCAACCGGAAACATCCGAGAGCCTTTTTATTCATATTATTCCAAGTATCTTTCAAATATTCCTTTCTTCCCGGCAAAGAATGTTCCGGTCCATAATAAAGATCAGCCGCACGCCGTAACCATTCTTTCCCTTGATAGAACGAGAATAACAAAATCATTTCCGGGTCATCAATATTTTTAAGACAATATTGTTTTACAACTTCCATTTCCTTCTCATGTCTGGCGATTTCCGCATCCCATTTTTCTTGTGATGCACTCAGTTGCCCTATGCACAAAAATGTCAAAAACAATAATACAATATTCTTTTTCATTTTCCAGATTCTCCTTCTGTGATGTTATTTTCAGTTTCTTTTTCTATCCATTTGAATTTTTCAGCTTCCTTGAAGAATTTTTCGGCGGCAAAGGCAAGGTTGTGATAAACTTGAATAGACAAATACATATTGCTCACCCGTTCCGGCAAAGGCAGAGTGTAATCCAGATACAAGCCACCGTTATCCTTGTCATAAACAGCGGTTACATAGCACTTCTTATTCCACTCATTACAAAATTGCAGAATTTCGGTTTCTTCTGCGTTCACGCTCTCTTCCCGCTCCGCATGAAAAAGGATCATGTCATTTTCATCGTCAATGAGCCAATTGATTTGGACGGGATAGAAATTTTCCGTTTGAGGATTCATCGGAAAGAAAACGGCAATAAAACGCTCGCCATCATGGGACAAAAAAGGTTCTTTGTATTCCAATGACCGCAGTTCTTTTTCCAATCGTTTCAAAATGTATTTGCGTCTGTTCATAATATTCTCCGTTACACAGTTATTATTTTTTCATAGCCCGGATGCGGGCTGCAAGCTCCTTGATTTGCTGTGTGTTGGGCAGATAATAAAAAAATTCCCATTTTTCAATATCTTTGAAATAAAAATCATAAGAACGTTCTCCGCTTGAGCCGCCGCCATGGTAAATGAGTAAATATATATCACTATCCAATTTCCAGAGATGAACGATTGGAAAGTATTCATATCCATAGATGTCATGCTTCTTTAAGAAACTGGTCGTTTCTTTTTCTGAACATAACTTAAAAGAATTTTTTTGCAACAATTTTTCCAATGCGATCTGTCGTTCCGCATTGGTAATACGCATAATTGAACTTAACCCTTCCTCCCGAAGATTTTCAGCTTTTGGAGATTTTAAATATTCGTCCGTCTTCCAATAGTAGGTTCCAAGTCCGTCTTCGTCTATTCCTTCGACAACTCTGTCATTGATTTTTGCGATTTCCAGATCAACTTCAAAGGGCCATTTTTCCAGTAAGCGATCTGCAATTTCGTGAGGAGTTGAACCGCATCCGCTTACGAGAAAAATTGGCAGTATGAATGTAAAAAAGTGATTTGCTATCAACGATTTCATTCTGTTAGTAATCTTTCCATTTATTGCTTATTCAAACTACGCTTGTTCATAAACTGGAAACGGATATTGTTCCAGTGCCAACCATCCAATTTGTCCCAATCGCATTTGTCGGCAAACTGCGGCATAGCAACTAAAAGCCTGCTCCAATCATTGCCATCGAGTTTTTTCCAATCACAATAATTGGCAAATTGCGGCTGCTCAGGCAACAACATGCTCCAATCTGCCCCATCAAGTTTTCCCCAGTTACATTTGTCGGCAAATTCCGGACATTCAGACAACAGTATGCCCCAATCAAAACCCTCCAATTTTTCCCAGTCGCAAAATTCAGCCAGTTGCGGCTGTTCTGCCAAAAGCACGCTCCACTCATAACCTTCGATTTTTCCCCAATTGCAATGCATGGCAAATTCCGGGCGTTCTGACAACAGCCAACACCAATCCTCGCTGCCCAACTTTTCCCAACTACATTTCGTTGCAAACTCCGGATGTTCGCAGAGCAGTTGTGCCCACTGTTCACCGTTCAGATTTTCAAAATCATATTTTTCCATTTTTCTTACCTCGGATGTTGTTTTGCTGTTCTACCGATATATGGGAGTTTGTTATTCTGAAAATGACAGAATTTTTCAAAAAACTCCGCGATAACGCAATAAATCATATACCTTTATTTATATATTTCTCATCATACATCACTTGAGCGTGATTGGTCTTTATCAACTTTTCCTTAATTACTTTGCCGGATGCTTTGTCAACACATTGCCGCCAGACTTCACCATTACGATACCAGATGCCGTTTTCCTGTGTGAAATGCTCATTGCGGCATTCGATATGATATTTTACCGGCAACGGTTTTTCAGCACGCAGCTCGGCATTGAGATACTTTTCATCGGTATAAACAATCAGTTGAAAAGTCTGCTCCGTATTATTTTTGAAGCGGTAATCCAGATAGTTATAACTGATACTCGTCCCCACGCCGAAAGGAACTTGCCTCCCGAAATCCGGAAACAAATCCACGCCGTCAAAGTCGGATCGTAGC
>JAZRSP010000124.1:0-1132 GCA_045651565.1 Victivallaceae bacterium
CAATCTGGCAACATCGCCACATTGACAATTAATCGTAGGTGCTATGATTTTCAGCAAATTATAAATAACCTTAGTGTTGCAAAGGGCAAGTAAATACATCAAGTTTAAAGAGGAAAAACAACTCATCCCAGCTACATCAAATATAAAACCATGGGGTTTGTATCTAAATGCCGTAGTGCCCGAAGTTATCAAAGACCAACTAAAGCAAGGTTTGAAATAATAAGATGGATTTCTCAAAACTGCTCCTTTGAAATTCCGCAATTCGTTTCCATCATTTTCCCAATTTACAAGGTAATCATCATTGCCATACCACCGTCGGAAATCGCCACCTTTATTATATGGAAACCATTTTTTCTGTGAGCCAATTGCCTCTTCATGGCTCTTTGCTGTAAAGCAAACTTTTCTAATGTTAACTTCTTGCCACAATCGCAAAAATCTATTATTGTCTGCCGTTGCAACTCCTTGTTTTGAATCAGCAATATCCCCGAAAGACATTCCGTTAGGGAAAACAGAAATAACTTGGTTGCTCACGCAATAGGCAATCGGGGAGCCGGGGATTTTGGAGAAGTTGGATTGGTCTGCTTCATAGAAATATCCGCAGTCCTTATCAGCCAGTGCCTCGATCACTTTCTGCTTTTGAATTTCCATACCGCCAGTAAATGCAGAAAGCCGGAAACAGAGCGCCTTATCTTTTGGTTTTCCGTTTTGCAAAACAAAGGAGCATATCGGCACTGTTGCTTCCTCAAATGCGGAATACTCAAACTGAATGAGCGTAGCTATAGACTTCTGAGAAATGATATACTTTCTCAGTTCCTCATAGGTTTTAATAAACATCCAAACCATCGGTGTCATAAAGCCGGAGTAGCCGTTCTCTTTGCAGAATGCAAAATTGCGGAACATGAACACGCTGAACAGGTCGCCCTTATAGTCTGCAAAATGCTGTTGGATATAATCCTTCAACCGGGGGCTAAACTTATTCATGTATGGAGGGTTGGTTGCAACGATATCATATTTATCGGACAGAATTTCTGCCTGCTTGACCAATGGCAACAGCATTTCTTGGGCGATACGCTGATACTCAATTTGGAAAATATCGTCTGCAAAGCTACGCCTGATAATATCAATTCGCTCA
>JAZRSP010000125.1:0-1942 GCA_045651565.1 Victivallaceae bacterium
GATGGTTCGGAAAGAAATAGCCGGACTTGTACAGCGAAAAATTGAACTTTATCCACGGCAAATGACTGCAATCCGTGATGTTTCCGCAACGCTTGCAAACGGCTGTCCACGGGCGAAAGCCCGACCGGGCGACACTTTCCCCGAATTGCCAGCAAAGCCCGTCAGCGAGCCTAAAAAGCCCATTACTGCCGAAGACATCGCCGCCCTGCGTAAAGAGATGAAACTCACGCAGGTGAAGTTTGGAGAACTCCTAGGAGTTTCTGCCAGAAAGGTTTCTGAATGGGAACATGGGAAAAGCCTTCCTGATGCTTCATTGCAAAATAAAATCAGTGATTTTCAAAAAAGCGCGTCATGAAATGTCTCTTTCAAAAGTAAATTTATAATTCATATTTAAAAAGCTCTATTACAATGAGAAGTAAAAAATCTGAAAAAGTGAAGAAAAATACTATTGAGAGAAATGCTCTTTGTATTCCGGAGAGTTCGCGGCGGTATTTGGAAGAAGGATTTCCGGTTTTATCTGAACAGGAAATTACTTTTGAGTTAGAACACGTAAATAATGTTGACTTTGTTACGAAGTCAAAGCAGCTTTATGAAATTTTTCAGAAGCAGGTTCCTGGAAATAATCAACGGCATGATGTATTATTCAAGGTTGCTGCATTGTGCGGACTTTATGAGGATTTGCATGTTAACGCGGAGCGGATGACAGACCATATTCTGGCGATCAAAAATTTTGACATCCGGCTTGCAAAGGGAGTGATGAGCTTGGTTGATGATATAGCAAAGTATAGTGACAATTCATATTTTGCAGTTTACTTTGCACGAATGTATTGCGGGTATCACAGACCGGACCTGTATCCCATGGGTGACCGATACATAGAATATGCAATGATGAATTATGCCTGGCTGATAAAAATGCCACAGCCGTATTATTCAGAGTTAAAACACTATGTAGTGTTCAAGAAATTTTTTCAAACGTTGATGATACATTGCAATCTTGAACATCTTCCGCAAGACGATATACTGCATTTCCTCTATTTCGTAGGCAAACGCAAACTGGATAAAGAATGGCGGCAGAATATCAGCAAGATAAAAGAAAACTTCTCGGTCAATGAACATGTATTGAGTATTGTAACGAAAAAGAAATGATTGCGCAATCATTTCTTTTCAGAAAAATTGATTTTTTTCAAAATTCTGCTAAGATTTTGTGTTATCCAAGCGTCTTATAGGTGAAAACAAATCCTATTAGCAGGAGGTCTCCAATGACAGAAAAAGAACTTGACGAACTGATCGAACAGAAAAAAGCTCAAACCCAAGCAATTGAATTCAACAAAACAGAAGAAGAATTCCTTGGAAAATTTTTCAGAACAATCGAAGAACAATTATCAGAAAAATCAATAAGCTAGCTTATAAGAAAATTATTCTATTAGCTTTGCGTCATTTGAAGACTGAAACTGAGGAGATAGCTTCACGATTTTCCCCTTTATTTTTCCATCTAAAAAAATCACCTCAATAATAATAGTTTTATCAACCCGAGGTATATATGAATACACTCTAAATATTTTAAATTTTGCCCCAATTGGAATATAAACGGTCCATCCTCCGTCAGTATCACCTATCCATTCAAGTTCCAATATTTTTTTTTCTTTGATTTTCTGTTGATATTCCTGAATAATGGGATATGGTTCAAAGGTATATAAATAACCTATTTTTTGATAATCCCTACGGTCTTGCCAAATAAAGGCAGCATACGGAAATACAACAAAAGAGTCATTTGTTATCTCATATATTTGTCCCACCTTATATTTGGGGTGCTTTTCATCAATTGCACATCCTGCAGTAAAAAGGATTATCACTGCGGACAAAAATGTTAATGTTTTTCTGAAATTCATAATGATCACCTTTTATTTCAAATATTGGTAATAATTATTTTCCCAAGGATGAG
>JAZRSP010000126.1:0-4864 GCA_045651565.1 Victivallaceae bacterium
GCTTTGGGATGTACATATGCAGATGCAAAAGAAGATATAAAAAATGAGATAAAAGAGATTGTGTCTGAACTAAAATCCTTGCAACAAGACAAATTAAAATTTACCACGAAAGATTTTTCTTCTTTTGTTCAAAATATTCAAAACATTTCTCCAGAAATGAATCCTGAAGAAATTGAAAAACTGATAGGGAAACCAACTAAAAAATATTCGCATGGACAATTTAAATCTCATAATCCTGATTCATTTACTTTTTTTAGGTATGAACTACTCACTACCATTTCTCCAAAACCTTTTTATTGTGTTACAATAATGTTTTCTAAAAATAAGGGAAAAATATTATCTGTATACAGCGATACAAATCTCCCTCAGTTTGCATCAAAGAAAAATAATGATTAGATAACCGTTTTTATAGAAGTTCTATCATGTCAAGATTTTTGTTCATAATAACATTTCTATTCCCTCTGTTCCTTACTGCTGACACAATCATTGTCAAAACAAAAGCACCGCAGAACAGAAATGCGATGTTCCAGTACCGTGTGCCCAAAGGTTATGACAAGAACCGCCGGGAAATGTATCGGGTATTGGTGATCTTCGGCGGCAGAAATACCGATGGCAAAGCTGATGCTTCCGGTCGTATGGGTTGGGGCAAATGGTGTGATGATAATGGGATTTTCCTTGTTGCGCCGGGCTTGAAAAATGATAACTATTGGGAACCGGAAGTCTGGTCGGGTAAAGCGTTGCAGCGTGCATTGCATCAGTTGAAGCGGAAGTATAACATCTGCACCGATAAAATCCTCTACTACGGGTACTCTGCCGGAAGTCAGGCTAGCAATCTTTTTGCCGAATGGCGTCCCGGCTCCTGCCGTGCATGGGTGAGCCATGCTTGCGGCGTATTTCACGAGCCGACCGGAAGAATGAAAGATACGCCAGGACTGGTAACTTGCGGCGATGCTGATCAGGCTCGTTATATCATCAGCCGCAACTTTGTGGAAGCTTCACGCAAAAAAGGCGTAAATATCATCTGGAAGTCTTTTCCCAATACACCCCACGATGTTCCGCCTGATTCACTGAAACTTGCCAGAGCTTTTCTTGCCTATTATCACGAATTGAACCGGGATGATCTGATCGGCTTCGGCAGCCGCAGCAATGAACCGGAAACCGCCTACATCGGCGATGATCAGGAAGCGGTATATTATCCGGCACGCTCGGCAAAGGCTAAAAATGTCCTGCCGGAAGACCGGGTGGAACTCCCCGACCAATCCATTGCCGACGCTTGGGGCAAAAAGGCAAAATGAAAACGCTCCTCTCTTTCCTGCTCTTTATGCCATTTCTGCTTGTTGCAGAAGTAATCAGGCTTGACGGAGTTGATTTCCATTACCGGATACCGAAAAAATACGATGCTAAATCCAAAATCATGGTTCTTTTCGGCGGCAGGAACTGGCAGGGAGAAAGAACATTGGACACTTACAACTTCAACGCTCTTGCAGATAAACACCGTATTTTTCTGCTTTCACCCTCATTCAAAGACCGTGATTACTGGGAGCCGCAAGTGTGGGCAGGCGAACTTTTGCAAAAAACGATCCGACAACTTGAAAAACGCTATAATCTGCAATCGCAAAAAGTTTACTTTTACGGCTATTCAGCAGGAGGGCAATGTACCGCACTTTTCTATCAATGGATGCCGGATAAAGTTGCTGCTTGCGGGCTTCACGCCTGCGGCGTTTATCCTGAAAAAATCAAAAATTCAAAAGCCCCATTTCTCATTACCTGCGGCACAGAAGACAAAGAGCGTTTTCAAATCAGCCGCAACTTTATTTACCGTTACCGGGAACACGGCGGATTGCTCCTGTGGAAATATTTTCCGAACTCCGGACACGAATTCTCAAAAGAGGCTTTGGGGTTGGCGAAACTCTGGTTTGATGATCTCCTTTCCGGCAAAAAAGTTATTGCTTACGGCGAGGATGACACCCGGCAAATCAAACAGCAGATCGACACCGAATTCCGTAATCCATTGTACTCTGAAAAAATGCAGGAGTTATGGAAAAAATGATGGAGTTTACTTTTGACGGCATTGTCCGGCAGGGCTATGGCTTTTACAATCCCAATCACGCGGCGGCTCTGATTTGTGCCATATTCCCATTTTTGTGGGGCTGGAAAAAATATGCGTGGATCGGGTGGATTCTGACTTTTCTTTTGACCATTCCTCTGGTTATGACCTATTCCAGAACCGGAGTTCTGGTTCTCGGATTTGAGTTGGCAGCATATTTCATCATTTCCAAAACAAAAAACTGGAAACTGATTGCCGCCATTGCCGGAGGCATTTTGCTGATTTTACTTATCGGGGGAATCTTCGGTCGTTTCGCCCTTGATAAAGCCGTTACCAACCGCCCGGAAATCTGGCTTGCCGGATTGAAACTTTATGCGGCAAATGCCCTGGGCGTTGGTTTGAGCAACTCAGGGACAATAGTTTCAAACTTTATGCTTGAAAATATCCAATGCCGCACATTGGTCAATTCCCATTTGACTTTGATGGTGGAATGCGGAATTATAATTGGATTTTTCTGGTTTTTATTCATCTTTTACGCTTTGCTAACGGGGGGCAAAAAGCCTCGGACGAGGTGTGCTGTTGCAGGAGTTGCCATTTCGGCAATCAGTTCCACCATTTTCGACTGGGATCTGCTCTTTGATTTTCAAAATTACGGAAATCTTCCATTGCTGAATTTCATTTTATCATGGCTGTTGCTCTTTATTTTCCTTGCCCAGACACTCTATTTGTTATGGGGAAAAATCAGCTTTAAGTGTTTGGGGATTGCTGTCGGTTGTGCAATATTTTGTACGATTCTGCCGTTTTGCCTGTGGAAATCAGACACACCGAAAGTAAAAAGCGATACAATTTATACTTCTTCTGACGCGCCACTGGTGCTTTACGATGAAGAATGGAGCATAAAATCCCTTTTGCTGTATTGCAAAAGCGGTTATCAAATCCCATTGAATCCTGGCTTGATTAAGGTTAAAGCTGAAAAGGTGTATCTTTTCGGTAATGCCGCTGAATATGCTTCTGAATTTTCAGAAAGCAAAATAATCTATGTCTATCCGCCTGAATTCTTTATCCCTGTTTCAAATACAGAAAAGATGATCTTTCACCCGCATGATACCAGAGATTTATTTGAGAGGCAATTATGAAGCTTCTCAAAAACTCTTGAAAACTGCCGTTGTTCATCTCATGAACACTGATTTTTCAATCTTTTTCAGATTACTTTTGAAATCACCTTACTTTACAATATACTTGCGGGTGCGCCATCTGCCTGTGAGGAAATATATTCCGCCCATGACAAAGGGGGTGAAGCCTGCAATGGCGTGACCGTACCAGAAGCCGAATATGCCGAAGTGCAGATAAAGTCCCAGAAATACGGAAAGTCCGATCCTCAGCACTACACCGTCAAGAATACCCACGGCAAAGTTGAGCTTGAAGTTCCCGACTCCGTTGATGAGCGCCCCCAATGGCGGACGCAGTGCCGCGCCGCCCAGAAGCAGCAGCGCAACTGGAATGTAGGTTATTGCCATTTTCAGAACATCTTCATCTTTAGTGAATATACCGAATACCAACCGCGGAACCGCAAGCAGAACTATTCCCATGACAATGGATATTATCGTGTTGATAAGCAGTGACACTCCGACGATACGCGGCACGCGGTGGTAGAACTCCGCACCGATAGCCTGACCGATCATCGGTGAGGCGGCGGCGGCAAAGGAGAAATTGATGATATTGACGATCATGCTCAATTTGTTGCCGATTCCGTTCATCGCGGTGGCAACCTCGCCGTAGCTGTTGATGTAGCTGTTGACATAGAGCATGGAAAAACTTATTGCCGCACTCTGCAGAAACATCGGTATGCCCAGTTTCACCAGCGGAGCGAGCGCTTCTCTGTCGATTTTGAAATTCTCTGCCTTGAATTCAAAGCCGATCTCTTTGCGGTGGCGGTAGAGAAAGATCATGGAAAGAATGAAACTGATTCCCTGACTCAGCACTGTTGCCAGTGCCACACCGAAAACTGCCCATTTGAAACATACTACAAAGAGCAGGTCAAGCAAGATATTCAATCCTGCGGCGATCGCCACAAAGATAAGCGGATGTTTGGAGTCGCCCATGCCGCGCAGAATTGCCGATACCACATTGTAGCCGTAAATAAAGAGCATACCGCTCATGCAGACAACAACATAGCTCATGGCATAACTCCATGTTTCCCCCGCAGGGGCATTCACCCAGCGTAGCACAGGTTCTCTGAAGATGATCGTCAATGCACCCAGAATAACTGCCAGCGTGAGCAGAAACGAAAACAGAGTTCCTATCACTTTGCCTGCACGGTCGCGCATCCCCGCACCGAGATACTGGGCGATTATCACCTGCCCCGCATTGGCAAAACCCATTGCGGCAAAGGCGAGAAAGTTCATTACATCGCCGCCGACAGATACCGCCGCCAGACCGCTGGTGCCGACAAAACGCCCGATGATTATCATATCTGCTGTGTTGTAAAGCATCTGGATGAGCCCTGCAAAGAGCATCGGCAATGCAAAAAGAATCATGGTTTTGGTAACGCTGCCCTGATTCAGGTCTTTAACGATTTTGTTGCTCATGGTGAAATTCCCGAAAAATGAGTTGCAAAAAGATGATTCTGATAAAATATCACAGAAAATCGAATAATTCAATAACTGAAATTATTCATCTTCATTCAGCGAATGTAAATGATGACGGCGTTTGCGGCATTCTGGACACATGAACGCATCAAGTGCGTGGATGACGGCAGTTTTGCCTGATTGGAAAAATCTGACACTTCCGCCGACTTCCACCTTGATTTTGCGCGGG